>CAKKRA010000201.1 GCA_919902475.1 Nitrospiria bacterium | reverse complement strand
CCCTCAGTTTAATCCTTATGATGTGCTGCTCTTTTCAAAATACAATAACACTCACGGCATTCATGGCGGCGAGGTAAAGCATCTTTCTGACGGCCGCTCAATATGCGGTATTTTTCTGTATCACCCAAAGGGTGATGTGGAAAAGGTGTTCGGTAAGGTGAAGATTTTGCCAAAGGTCGGCTGGTCGCCTGCAATAACACTGATACCGCCAAAGAGTAGTGTTAGAGATGTGGCAACGCCGATTCCAAATCTTTTTGTAATCGGCGATTTTTATCGCTTGCCATGCATAGAGTCGTGTGTGTATACTGCAAAGAAGGTAGCAGGAATAATTGCTAATATATACCCCTCACCCTAACCCTCTCCCACAAGGGGAGAGGGGATGTTTGTTGTGCCTCTCCCACAAGGGGAGAGGGAGCTTTATTGTTTCCCCTCCCTTGACGGGAGGGGACTAAGGGGAGGGTGGAGATTTGAGTTGTCTGCCTCATTAATGAGAAGAAAACCAGTGTTTGAGGATTTATATGCCCATCTTCGGAATTGACAAAGGCTACAGAAATATCAGGCGATTTGCGCATATCCTCTCTGTCTTTGTTGGATACGGTTTTAAGGATATTATAGACAGACTGCATCTTGAATATCTTGTTAGAATCGGCAGAGGGCTCGCCAGAAAAAAAGAGGCTAAACTTGAAAGGCTTACCAAGCCTGAAAGACTCAGGCTCGCCTTTGAAGAGCTTGGACCAACCTTTATAAAATTCGGCCAGATATTAAGCACAAGGCCTGATCTAATTCCTCATGAGTATATTGAAGAATTCAAAAAGCTTCAGGACGATGTGTCACCATTTTCATCTGAAGAGGCAAAGGAGGTTGTTGAAGAGGAGTTAAAGAAACCAATTATGGAACTCCTTGATGAATTTGATGAGAAACCGCTCGCTGCTGCCTCCATTGCACAGGTGCACAAGGCAGTGCTAAATGACGGAAGCAAGGTAGTGTTAAAGATACAGAGGCCGAATATACGGGAGAATATTGAAGCAGATATAGACATACTCTTTAATCTTGCACGGCTTTTTGAAAGCTATATCCCTGAAAGCAAGCTGTATAATCCAACAGGCATTATTGAGGAATTTGCAAAGACCATAAGGCGTGAGATGGATTTTACAAGAGAGGGCCACAATATACAAAGATTCACTGCAAATTTTAAGGACGACCCCACAATCTCTGCGCCAAAGGTCTATTGGGAACTAACCACTAATAAAGTTTTGACAATGGAGTATATTAAGGGAATAAAAATAACAGATTTTAAAAAACTTGAAGAAGCCGGCCTTGATAAGAAACAGATTGCAGTAAACGGCGCAAATTCAGTATTAAAGCAGATATTCAACTATGCCTTTTTTCAGGGAGACCCGCATCCCGGAAATATCCTTGTCAAGGAGGATAATGTAATTGTTGTCCTTGACTTTGGGATGTTCGGCAGGATAGATGAAAAGATAAAGGAGCAGATTGCAGATATACTTATTGCAGTAATAAAAAAGGATGCTGATAAGATAGTAAAGACATTTCTTGAAGTGGGTGTAATAGCTGAAGAGGTAAATATCAGGGAGTTCAGGCTTGATATAATTGACTTCCTTGAGAGATATTATGATGTCCCTCTGAGCCAGTTGAACCTCGCCGAGGTATTGAATGAGATTGTTCAGGTTGTTGCAAGGCACAGGATAAAGATAATGCCTGAGGTCATGCTGTTAATCAAGGCATTGGTAACAATTGAGGGCATTGGCAGGGATCTTGACCCGGAATTCAATATGGTAGAGCATGCAAGGCCCTTTGCAGAGAAACTGATAAGGGAAAGGGTAAGCCCAAGAAATATTATCAAAAACATTGCAAAGACATCACAGGATGTAAACGAGCTTCTGAGGGTATTGCCCGGTGAGACATTGCAGATAGTGCGCAAGCTGCGCAAGGGAACGCTGGAGATAGACCTTAAGCTCAGGCACCTTGAGAACCTTGTTGCAAAATTAGACAGGGTTAGCAACCGCATTACCTTCAGCATTATCATAGCTGCAATAATCATAGGCTCATCTTTAATTATTCAGACAGACAAGGGCCCCATGTTCTTCGGCTTTCCAGCGCTTGGTATCAGCGGTTATGTTGTTGCAGGCGCACTTGGACTGTGGCTGATATATGCAATCCTTCGTTCAGGAAGGCTTTAAAGTTTAATCCATCTTGTTCGCCCCTGTCTCTGCAGCCATTTTGCTGGCAGAGAGGAGTGATTCAAATGTCCCTGCATCTGTCCACCATCCGTTAAGAATATCAGAAGTCATCTCGCCTTTTTCAATATAGTCATTGTTTACATCTGTTATCTCAAGCTCGCCTCTGTTAGAAGGCTTTAGGGTTTTGATTATGTCAAAGACCCTGCTGTCATACATATAAATCCCTGTAACAGCATAATCTGATTTTGGCTCTTTAGGCTTCTCCTCTATCTTAATAATCTTATCGCCATTAAATACAGGCACGCCAAATCTCTGCGGGTCTTTAACCTTCTGTAATAATATCTTTGCCCCCTTCTCCTGTTTGGAAAAGGCCTCAACCTGCTTCTTTATATTCTTTTCTATAATATTGTCGCCAAGCACAACTACAATCTTATCCTTATCCGCAAAGAACTCTGCAAGATCGAGCGCCTGTGCAATGCCGCCCTCTCCCTCCTGATATGTATAATTTACATGTTGCAATCCGAACTCCTTTCCATTGCCGATCAGCCTTAGAAAATCACCTGCATTGTTTCCGCCTGTTACAATAAGGATATCTTTTATCCCTGCATTAATTAACGTCTGGATTGGATAAAAAATCATTGGCTTGTTATAGATGGGAAGCAGGTGTTTATTTGTAATTTTTGTTAATGGAAAAAGCCTTGTGCCAAGGCCGCCAGCGAGAATGATGCCCTTCATTAAGTCCCCCTTACAAAATTAATTTAGAAAGACGACTCATTATACCCTCAAAATTTCCGATTGTCAAAAGCAGTTGAGCTCAAATTCCAAAATAATATCTTATCAAAAATTCTATCCTATAGTCATTCTGCTTTTCGCCATATTCACTAAGCCTTTCACCGTATATAAACGATGCCTTTAACCTCAACTCAATATTTGTAATTCCTGTATATAATAATTCAGGCGATATAGAGAAGCTATTATCATTCATATTGAAGATGCTTGTTATGGAGGGCGTGAAATAGAGAATGTCAAAGGGCTCCTTCTGGCTTACACGCAGATATAAATAATCCCTCATGGAATTGGCCTTGCCGTAGTTTCCTTCTGTAATATTTAAAGCCTTTTTAAGGAGCGCATCGCTGCCGGATAAGAGGTATGTATTATACCCTTTGTCTATGAAAGAAAAATAATCCCTCATCTCTTCCGCAGTAAAACCTGTTCCATTGTGATAGTATTCAAGGATATATGTTGTATCTTTTTGGGTTAGATAGCGTGCCCCTATCAGATAACTTTTGGCGTCATATTCCTTTTCAAAGATGTTCCCATTGCTGTCAATGAATTTCTTTTTATAGTCGTTTATAAATGCAAACTCTCCATGTACCTCAAAGCTGGTGGTTATATTCCTTGAAAAATCTGCGCCAAACCTTGCTGTCTTGCTGTCGCCTGCAAGGGCAATAAGATCAATATCCGTGTCAAATAGAAGAAAATAGAGCTTTCCAGCAAAGTTGAGATTGTTAAGTTTGCCGAAATCGTCGTTTACATTCTCATAGACAGGGATCACAACAGGCGTAAAGGAGACTGTCTTTAAATGGCTATTAAAGCTCTTTATATAGTCTGCTGAGGCAACAATAAAACCCTCAAGGCTGAGCTCAGTGTCTTCAGGGTCTTTTGGCCTGTCAACAAATGCCGCAGGATTCCACGCATAGCCTTTGCCCCATTTCAGGATTTTCTTGCCCATGTCTATGGTCAGCGAAGATGACGGCTTTAATGAAAGAAACCCCTCATAAATAGCAGCCTCATGGTCTTCTCCAAGATAAGATAATTTATAGTCCATGTTCATTCTTATAAAGACCCTTGCAATCCCCTTCTCAAGGCTCCCTTCCAACTGGAGTTTTGCATTTAATTCTTCAATAGCGCTTCCTTCATCACGGTTATAGAACCTAAGCTTGTAAAGAGAAGTATCCCTGTCCAGACCAAAGAGAACCGGTCTGAACTCTGCATGGCCGCCAAAACTATAGGGCTTCTTTTCTGTCTCTGAAATGTCAAAGGTGTATTTCTCTTCTGCAGACACAGGCAGGGATGTAAGCAAGAAAAAACAAAAAGCAAAAGAAATAAAAAATAAGGTTCTGATTTTTTTCCTGTCTTTTCTCATTATCTGGATGGGGTCTATCTCAGCGACTCAATGTTCGGCATGAATGTTAGCGTAAAAACCTCGTCCTTAAAATCCCTTTCCTTGACCTTTGCAAATATCATGACGGACTTGTATCCTTTGTACAAAGGGCTGTCTGTTTCAATAACAGCCGGCCTTGCTAAACCGCTGCCAAAATCCTTTATATCCTTAAAATAAAGCGTCTTGATGAGCATATTCGCCTCTGTGAGGCATTCAATCTTTGTGGGAAGCTTCTTTGCCTTATCTGCCCATATCTTCAGCCTGTCATACGCCACGGCCTTAGTCTTTGCCTTTAAAAAAAGGAGGTATTCGCCTCCTGTTTCATCAACCTTTTCTACATTGTATTCAGCAGCATAATCAAGCTGAAGTATATCTGCATTATTGAATACGCCGCCTACAACAGACTGAATGCTCGTTATGCGTATGGGCTTGGCCACATTGGGGATGTAAAGCCACATGTTGTCTCCGAGCCTGAGTGTGCTCCTGCCTTTTTCACTCGCAGGCGTAAGAAATAAAGACACGACCTTGTCCACTCCTTTTTTGACGGTAAAAAGCGTGTATTCCTTTTTTCTGCCGTCTGGCTCTATGTTGATTAGCTTTCTGTATGACTCGTATGATTCCGGATTCAGGTTCCTGTCCACCTGTTTTAAAAGAGCTGTGCCGTCTATGGCATAAACCGGCGCAACGATTATTAATGTGAGAATTAAACCGATTATTTTAAGCATGAACTCCTCCCTTATATTTATACATGCCTCAGCGCCTTAATCGGCTCCATACGCGATGCCTTGAAAGCAGGCTGAAGGCTGGCAATTACGGATACGATTATTACAGTTGCCGATATGACGATAAGGTCATAGAAATATACATTTGCCTGAAGGATTAGGCCTTTCTGCTGACCAAAGTTATATGTTATTTTAAGCAGGTTAAGCGTGTAAATTATTGCGATCCCGGCAACATTGCCGATAGCTGCGCCAACTATGCCGAGGCAGAAGCCCTCAATCACAAACATATTCAATATCTTTCCCGGCAGTGTGCCTATGGCAGCGATAGTGCCGATTTCCCTTATCCTTTCATACACTGCCATAATCATCACATTCATTATGCTGATTAAGACGATGGCAATCAGCATAAGCTTGATAAAAAAGGTCATCACATCTATCATATTGGCAATGGTGTAAAAAGGGGTGAGCTTTTCCCATGTGTGAAGCTCAAAAATAGGCTTATCAGGCTGATTAAGCTCCTTTGAAATCAAGGCCTCCAGTTTTTTGCTAAAGGCATTGAGCCTTCCAAAGTCTTTTAATCGGATAGCAATCTCGCTTATTTCCATTCCTTCCATCCTGAGGATTTCCATGGCATCTTCTATGTGTATGTAGCCGTCCCTGCCGCCGGGGCCTGTTGCGCTTTCAAGCACGCCTGCAACAATAAGCTGCTTTCCATTGACAGAGCCGTCTTTATTGGTTGCAACTACCACTATCGCATCGCCGACCTTCACCTTCATACCCTTAGACAGAAGCTCCGGTATCCAGATTCCTCCCTTATCAAGTGTCTTTTTGCCTTCTGTCACCCTTCCGGCAAGGAGCGGAACACTCTTTAATTCCTTATCAGGATAGACCCCGTTCAGCCTTATATTAGTGGTCTCCACAAAATTGCTGAACATGCCTCCAAATTTTATCCTCAAAGAATATGCCTCAATCTCTGCCTGTTTATTCAGCATGTCCTCAAGCTGTTTAACATCCTCCTGCCTTAGATTCAGATTCAGCGGCAAATTTTCTATGGAAGCCACATAGCCCTTTCTGTGTACCTGCATGTGTCCGAGCATGGAGTCAGTTATCTGTCCTATCATCATGTTTTTGAAAGAGCCTGTAACAGAAATAAACACGAGGACAAAGACAACACCTACTGTTATCAGCGAGGCGGTAAGCAGGGTTCTCCTTTTATATCTCAAAAGATTCCGTATCGCTATTTTAAAGAGATTACCCATTCTTCTTCCCTCCTTTTGTCTCCATACCCTTCAGCTCCCCGTCCTCAAGCATGTAAATAATCTCTGCCTCGCCGACTATTTTCTGGTCATGGGTGGAGAATATAAAGGTGGTCTTGAATTCATCCCTCATCTTTTTCATAAGCTCAATAACCATATAAGCTGTCTTATGGTCCAAATTGGCAGTAGGCTCATCCGCAAGAACGAGTTTTGGATTTGTGACCAATGCCCTTGCAACCGCTACCCTCTGCTTCTGGCCTCCTGAAATCTGGTCTGGATATTTATTTTTCTGATCAATCATGCCCACTGCCTCCAGAAGCGCGGCGACCCTCTTTTCCCTTTCACCTGCTGGAACTGACTGCACCATGAGCAGAGGATATTCTATGTTTTCATAAACAGTCAGCACAGGAATAAGATTGAAGTCCTGAAAGATAAAGCCAATATTGCTGCCTCTGAATGATGCGCTCTGCTTCCTGTCAAGATGGATGACATCCGTATCTGCAACCGTCAACTTTCCTGACGAGGGTTTATCAAGGCATCCGATGAGATTTAAGAGGGTTGTCTTTCCGCTTCCCGATGGACCGACAAAGGAAACAAAGGATGCAGGTGCTATCTCAAAGCTCACCCCTTTTAATGCCCTGACTGTTACTTCGCCTGTCTTATAATCTTTTTGAATATTATCTGCGGATATTAATGACATGGCTGGCTCCTTTTTATTAAAACCCTGCCTCCGGCTCAGAGCAGGGTTTTGTGATTGTTTTTATCTTCTCCAACCAGCCCAGACAGGGACGCCGTTTTCATCCCTGAGCTTCAATACATTATCGCCCTTCTTGACTTCTGCTGCAATTATTGATGGCTTGCCTGCAAAGGCTACCCTTGCGCCCTTGACCTCAATCTTATCGCCTTTCTCAATCCTTGTATCCAGCCTTTCAATATACCAGCCTGGACCGAGATGAACAAACAGCGTCTCTTTTTCTGTTTTTAACTGGACATGCACCCCATAGTGCATCCCCTTCATTGGGGTTATCTTGTCAACATTAACAACCTCGCCTGAAAGGCTCTCTACTGTTTTCGGGTCATACATTCCCTGATACTTGGAGCCCATTCCCCAGCCGCCGCTTCCCTTCCACATGCGCATGGGTTGGGCGAAAACCAATGAAGTGAATAGAAGAACTGATAATGCTGCGGTTAATATTAATGCTTTTCTTGTTAACATAGGCGCCTCCTTGAGCCGGAGATTTAAGAAAAAAAGAACGGTTTTGAATCTGACTTTAATAAAATATTTTATTCTCTTATAATGGCAATAAGCAAGTAAAAAATTATAAACAATATAAGTATTGTTATTGACTCGGCTGCATTTTTGTGATAATTTATTAGTATAATTACCTGCAAGATTTAAGCCGCAGATATACTCTATTTTATCATTCCTTTTAAAAGGGTCGGGGGTGAAGCATCTGGAGGGGATCAGGATGCGACCCGCATATCTTTCCTCCAAGAAAAAAAGGAGGTGATGCTCTCACAAAGAACGATTTAACAAGTGCAGTATGAAATCCAACCTATAACAGAAGGGAGGATATCTAATGAAACCGCTGAAAATTCTTTTAATTGGCATAATAGTCTTTCTACCGCTAATAGCATACGCAGAGTATAAGAGCATCAATGACCTTGCAAAAGCCTACAGCGATGAAACATGCAAGCAGTGCCACTCAAAGATTTATGATGAGTGGAAATCATCTTATCATTCACAGTCCATTGTCCATTCCCTTCCTGGTTTAAGGGCCTTTATTGTTAACGGCCTTGGAAAGGAATGGAAAAAACCAGTAAACAGAGAGCACTTGATGCGCTGCATGAACTGCCATGCGCCTCAGCTTAAGGACGCCTCAGAATCTCTTATAAAACAGATTAGTGAGCTTATTGTTTCTGCTGTTGATGAAAAGGATGAGGCAAAAAAGGAGGCTGCAAAAAAGGAGCTTGCTAAGCTCAATGTCAATTGCATAACCTGCCATAATACAAAGGCAATAGTAGAAAAGAACCTGCGGGGAGAAGCGCAAAAGGATGTATACTACAGCCCTGCCGGCAAAAAATCGCCTGCACACAAAACAGAGATGTCCCCTGCTATGGAAAGACCTCTCTTCTGCGGCCAGTGCCATGGCGCATACACTCCGCCTGACGGCGATGTTGTAATATGCAATACCCTCTATGAAAGCTATCAAAATGCGTACAAGGCTAACGGCGGAACAGAGACATGTCAGGACTGCCACATGAAGAAAAACAACAGGGGCCATACATTCCCCGGCGCATACCAATTGGATATAGTGCAGGAAGGCATTGGCCTTGATGCGCAGATTATTGGAACAAAGCTTCATCCCGGCAAATGGGTTCCATCAGTAATCGCAAATATAGGCCTCATCAACAGAGCTGGGCACAGGATCCCGGACGGCTGACTATGGAGCGCAAAGGTGGTCCTGGATGTGACCGCAAAGACAGATAAGGGAACAGTTGTAAATATGGGCAAAAAGGAATACTGGGAGATTGGCTTGGATGCAGAGGGTGACCACAGGCTCGGCGCA
>CAKKRA010000200.1 GCA_919902475.1 Nitrospiria bacterium | reverse complement strand
GACAGGCGCTATTGCCAAATTTTCGCCTGTAATGAAGGCAGTAAAGAAATTTGCAAAAAAAGGCGGCTTAATAATCGGGATATGCAACGGGTTCCAGATACTCCTTGAGGCAGGCCTTCTGCCAGGGGCAATGCTGAGAAACAGATCCTTAAAGTTTATCTGCAAAGATATTTATATCAGGATTGAAAATGCCAATACACCCTTTACAAACAAATGCACTGATAAAAAAGTATTAAGAATACCCATTGCCCATGCAGAGGGCAGCTATTTTGCTGATTCAGAGACACTTTCCAGTCTTATTAAAAACCAACAGATAATCTTCAGATACTCTGATAAATCCGGCAATATAACTGATTTAGCAAATCCGAATGGTTCCGCAGAAAATATTGCAGGTATCTGCAATAAAGAGGGAAATATCCTCGGTATGATGCCTCATCCTGAGCGGTGCGCAGAAGCGATACTCGGTAATGAAGACGGCAAGCTTATATTTAAATCAATAATAAATTTTGGTAAAGGTGTTGTAAGGTGAAAACTTTAGCAAGAGAAGAGCCAAAAATAACTAAAAAGCTGGTAAGAGACCACGGCCTGACTGATGGAGAGCGCCAAAAGATAATTAAGCTTCTCGGAAGAGAGCCTACCTTTACTGAGCTTGGAATCTTTTCTGTAATGTGGAGCGAGCACTGCAGTTATAAAAGCTCTAAGATTCATCTGAGGAAATTTCCCACAAAAAATGAGATAGTAGTTCAGGGGCCTGGTGAAAATGCAGGCGCAATAGATATTGGCGACGGGCTTGCAGCAGTATTCAAGATGGAGAGCCACAATCACCCATCTTTTATAGAGCCATATCAGGGCGCTGCAACAGGCGTGGGCGGTATATTAAGGGATATCTTTACAATGGGCGCAAGGCCTGTAGCCCTGTTAAATTCGCTTCGCTTTGGTCCTTTGCAGCCAGCAAAAAACAGGTTTCTATTTGAGGGTGTTGTCTCTGGAATCGCTGACTATGGCAATTGTATGGGTGTGCCTACAGTAGGCGGTGAGATATATTTTTCTGAATGTTACAATTTAAACCCCCTTGTAAATGCATTCTGTCTGGGAATTCTAAAAAAGGATGCCATCTTTAAAGGCAATGCAAGCGGTATCGGTAACTCAGTAATATATGTAGGTTCAAAAACAGGCAGAGACGGGATACATGGTGTTACAATGGCATCAGAGGAGTTTGATGACAGCTCTGAAGCTAAAAGGCCGAATGTTCAGGTTGGAGACCCCTTTACTGAAAAACTGCTTCTTGAGGCATGTCTTGAGGTAATGAAAAAAGGCTTAATAGTCGGCATTCAGGATATGGGCGGCGCAGGGCTTACAAGCTCATCATCAGAGATGGCTGGAAGGGCAGGGACAGGCATTGAAATTGACACATCTTTAGTTCCTGCAAGGGAAGAGGGGATGATACCATATGAGATAATGCTTTCAGAGTCACAGGAGCGTATGCTCATAGTTGCAGAAAAGGATAAAGAGAGGGAGATATTTAATACATTTAAGAAATGGGATTTAGATGCTATAAAGATTGGAAAGGTTACAGGCGATGGCAAGTTAAGAATAAAGTATGGAAAGAAGATTTTTGCAGAGATCCCTGTAGAGGCGCTGACAGAAGAGGCGCCTGTATACGAAAGGCCGATTCAAAGACCAAAGGCTCAGGATGAGATTAATTTCCTTGATATAAATCAGATATATATTCCAGATAATCTTAATGATGCACTCATAAAACTTCTCTCTTCTCCAACAATTGCTAATAAGGCATGGGTATATGAACAGTATGACCATATGGTAAGAACAAATACAATCCTTATACCAGGCTCTGATGCAGCAGTAATAAGGATAAAAGACACATCAAAGGCGCTTGCGATTACTACAGATTGCAACAGCAGATACTGCTATCTTGACCCGTATAAAGGCGGTGTAATTGCAGTTGCAGAGGCAGCAAGGAATCTTGTATGCTCAGGGGCAAAACCCCTTGCCATTACAGACTGTCTGAATTTTGGAAATCCAGAAAAGCCTGAGATTATGTGGCAGTTTGAGCAGTCAGTTCAAGGAATTTCTGATGCATGCAGGGCATTCAATACACCTGTTATAAGCGGCAATGTAAGTTTCTATAATGATACAAAAGGCGTGTCTATATTTCCCACTCCAATAATAGGAATGGTCGGCATAATCTTGTCTGCTGAGCAATATATCACGCAATATTTTAAGGATGAAGATGATATAATTATATTATTGGGCAGCAATAAAGAAGAGCTTGGGGGAAGCGAATATCTTAAAGTAATACATGATATTGAAAGAGGCAACCCTCCAGAAATAGACTTAAATCTGGAAGTCAGGATTCAAAGGACACTCCTTGACGCACATAAAATAAACCTGATTAAATCAGCGCATGACTGCTCTGAAGGGGGTCTTGCTGTAACGTTGTCAGAAAGCTGCATCTCAAATAAGGATAAAAAAATAGGCGCAGTAATTGACTTAAATGAAAACATGAGGACTGATGCGCTCCTATTTGGCGAGACGCAGTCAAGGATAATAATCACTGCCTCGCCTGCTAAAATAGATAGTTTGAAAAATGTTCTTGAAGGTTATAAAATACCATATACATTGATTGGCAAGGTTGGCGGCGAGAGATTAATAATTAATAATAACAGCAGCAGATTGATTGATATATCTATAGACAATTTGAATAACGCATGGCGTGATTCAATAAGAAATATGATGAATAAAAAGTAATCAGCTATAAACTAAGATGACTATGAGATTAGGCTCTGATAAATTCAATGATGAATGCGGGATTTTTGGGATTTACGGCCATCCTGAGGCAGCAAATCTTACCTATCTCGGCCTTTATGCCTTACAGCACAGGGGGCAGGAGGGCGCGGGCATTGTATCGTCTGATGGGGTGCACCATTTTCATGAAAAGGCAATGGGACTTGTCTCTGACATATTTTCAAGCGATGTATTGAAAAGACTGCCTGGTGATATGGCAATCGGGCATAACAGATACTCAACAACAGGCGGCAGCCACACAAAAAATCTTCAGCCTATAACAGTTAATTATGCGCTCGGTTCCTTAGCCTTGTCGCATAACGGCAATCTGATAAATTCCAAATTAATAAGGGATGAACTTGAGGCATATGGTTCAATATTCCAGTCAACAAATGACAGTGAGGTTATAGTACATCTTATAGCCCTTTCAAGGGAAAAGAATTTAATTGACAGGATAATAGATGCTGTAAGCAAAATAAAAGGCTCTTATTCGCTTTTGATATTAACAGAAAAGGAACTGATTGCTATGAGAGATCCGTGGGGCATCAGGCCTTTATCATTGGGAAGGCTTGACGGCGCCTATGTACTGGCATCAGAAACCTGCGCATTGGATCTCATTGAGGCAAAGTTTGTAAGGGATATTGAGCCAGGAGAGATTGTTATAATAAATGAAAAAGGGCTTGAATCGCATCATCCCTTTCCTCACACAAGGTCTGCACTCTGCATATTTGAATATATATATTTTTCAAGACCAGACAGCTATGTCTTTGGCAGAAGCGTCAATACCATACGAAAGGCATTCGGCAGGAAATTGGCTCAGGAAAACCCTGTTGATGCAGATGTTGTAATACCTGTTCCTGATTCAGGTGTTCCTGCTGCATTAGGCTATTCTGAGCAGTCAGGGATTCCTTATGAAAACGGCCTTATAAGAAACCACTATGTTGGAAGGACATTCATTGAGCCGCAGCAGTCAATCAGGCACTTTGGCGTTAAGATAAAACTTAACCCTGTAAAGGATGCATTGGCTGGCAAAAGGGTGGTGGTAGTAGATGATTCTATTGTGAGGGGCACGACAAGCAGAAAGATAGTAAAGATGATTCGCAATACCGGCGCAAAAGAGGTTCACATGAGAATCAGCTCGCCGCCGATATTTTTCCCATGCTTTTACGGCATTGATACGCCCACAAGGCAGGAGCTTATTGCCTCAAACCATACTATTGATGAAATAAAAAAGTATATTACTGCTGACTCGCTCGGCTATCTAAGCACAGAAGGCATGCTGAGTATAGTCCCAGACTCTCAAAACAGATTCTGCACTGCCTGTTTTGAAGGTGAGTATCCAATCCCTTTTACAAAAGAAGAGGTGATACAGCTTGGCCTATTTGAGGATTGGGTAAAGGGCTCATTGCAAAGATAGGGGCAATAAATGAGCTGCCCCTACTAATGATATTATACGAGGAGGACGAGTTATATGTTTACCCATATCTTAAATAGAAATCTTTTATTCTTTAGCAAAGAAGAAGACGATACATCTGGCAGGACAAAGGCAATGCCTTCAATAAAGGGCGCAAGGGCTGGCAGGGCATACCTTGTAGTTGTCAAAGGTGAGAATTTTGGCGAGGAGTATGAATTTAAAGAAAAGGATATAATAATCGGAAGAAGCTCAAGCAATGATATTATAATCAAGGATGAGGGTGTTTCAAGAAAACACTGTGCAATTGAACCTGCTACAAATAGTTATGTGTTAAAAGACCTGAAAAGCACAAACGGGACATCTCTAAATGATAAAAAGATAACCTCTCCTTGTGTATTAAAACATGGCGATAAGATAACAGTTGGAAAGACAATAATGCAATTCATAGTAACTGAAGAGGGCAGGGGAGGGAGTTATACCTTATAATATAGTTCTTATTTTACCCGATTACAGTCATGTTCCTGCCGGTATTTTTTGCCTTATATAATGCGTCGTCAGCTATCTTTATTATATCATCAATGTTTTCAATAGCTTTATCCTTATGCGGATATATACCTATACCAATACTGATTGTTGCTTTAAGCGTTTCACCAACCTCTTCCAAGAAGTTATAAGACTCTATCTTTTTACGAAGCCTTTCAGCAAATTCTACCGCGCCTTTCTGTTCAACATTGCTTAATGAGCCTACAAATTCCTCGCCGCCGATCCTTGCAAAGATATCATATACCCTCTGACTTTCAGAAACAATCTGTCCGACCTTTTTTAACACAATATCTCCTACTTGATGGCCATAGGTATCATTGATCTTTTTAAAATGGTCAATATCTATCATAACGCAGGCGAGGCTTTGGCTGAACCTCTTGCATCTTTCAAATTCTGCAACAAACCTGCTAAAAAAGTACCTTCTGTTAAACATACCTGTTAATTCATCGGTTATTGCAATCTTTTCCAATTTCTGATTCAAGGACTTAAGAAAGAGATTTTTTTGTGTGAGCTCCTCCTGCAATTCCTGCATCCTGATAAGCACCTTTACCCTCGCTATTAACTCGCCGGGGTCAAAGGGCTTTGTTACATAGTCGCTTGCGCCTAACTCAAGGCCCTTAATCTTGTCAATTGAGTCTTTCTGTCCTGTCAGCATTATTACAGGGACATTTCTATACTTCTCCTGATTTTTGATTGTTGAGACAAGCTTAAAGCCGTCAACCACAGGCATAATAACATCTGTTATTATGAAATCTACTTGATTTTTCAATAAGATATCAAGAGCTTTTATGCCATTTTCTGCATAAAACAAATCAGAAAAGAGGTTTGTGTCAATTAACGCCTTTTGAACAGCATCCCTCACAGACTTAGAGTCGTCTACTATTAAAAGAGACCTTGGCACTGATTTTCCCCCCAATGGCAAGTTAAAGAAGGCGAGACAATGCCCCACCACTACATTTAATTATAGCCACAGTTGCCTGTTTTGACAAGGGGAATTCATTAAATAGTGTCATTCCGAGCGAGGCGAGGAATCTCTTTTTTTGTGCTCGTGCCTGTGCTCTTCTGTATCAATGTGTTTGTGATGGTGGACAATGTCTCCGTGCGAATGGACATGTTCGTGCTCATGCTCCAATATCCTCCTGTGTATATAGTTCTGGATAAGGACAATTGTAAATATCAGAGCGCCAAGAAGGACAATGGTAGCTCCGGATGCTGCATTAAGATAGAAGCTGGCGTATATCCCTGCAACAGAGGTAAATACGCTTATTATTATGGAGAGGAAGAACATCTTATGAAAATTGTTTGTCAGGAGCCTTGCTGTAGATGCAGGTATAATTATGGCTGCTGCAATTAGTGTTACACCAAGAACCTGCAGGGACACAATTATTGAGGCTGCAAGCAGTGTGGAAAAGATTGTATCTATCCAGTTAACCCTGATTCTGTATATACCGGCAGATTCAGGGTCAAAGGTTACAAATAACATTTGCTTGTACAAAAAGAAAAACACAATAATAACTATTAATGTTACTGCGCCTATTATTACTAAATCATCTGTTGTTACTCCGAGGATGTTTCCAAACAGAACTGCCTCAAGATTTTTAGTAAATCTCCTGATTCGGCTTATAAGCGCTACTCCAAGGGCAAAGCTTGCTGTGGTTACAATCCCGATTGCAGCATCTGCCTTTATCTTCTTGCCGCGCGTAATCAAATTTATTAACAGGGCAGATAAAAGACCCCATATCCCTGCTGCAATATACAGATTTACTGATGATAGATATCCAATTACCGCGCCGCCAAATGCAGCATGCGACAGGCCGTGACCTATATAGCTCATTCCCCTCAGGACAATATAAACACCTATAATGCCGCAGAGGATGCCTATTAATACCCCTGCAATAATCCCGTGAACAATAAATTCATATTTGAGCGGTGTAATTAAAAAATCAATCATCTGTGTTTAGCGGTTTTGCGTTTGCCATTAATATAAGGCTTCCGCTCCTTACAACTGTTACATCTGCATTATAGGTTTTTTTAAGTATGTCTGGCTTAAAGACATCCTCTGGTCTTCCCTCCGCAATTATTCCTTTGTTAAAGCATATTATCCATGGCAGATGCGCAGCAACAGCATTTAGGTCATGTGTTATTAAAATTATGGTAATGCCTTTTTTGTTTAAGGATAATAAAAGATGGAGTATATCGTGCTGGGTCTTTAAATCAACACCTGATGTAGGCTCATCAAGGATCAAAAGCTCTGGTTCAGATGCAAGCGCCCTTGCAAGGAATACCCTCTGCTGCTCCCCGCCTGAAAGGGTCTTGATGTGGTGATTTATATATTGGATAATGCCGAGCCGCTCTAAAACATCCCTTACAATCCGTTTATCCTCTTTATTTGACCAGGGAAGAATACCCATCTTATTGTATCTTCCCATCATTACAGCCTGTTCAACAGTTACAGGAAAGTCCCATTCAATTGCCTCTAACTGGGGTATGTATCCGATTTTGAACGGGGGCCTATTTTTTACTAACCCTCCATTTACATATACCTTGCCATTAGCCGGTTTAATAACGCCAAGCATTGATTTAATAAGCGTGGTCTTGCCCGAACCATTTGGGCCGACTATGCCTGCAAATATGCCTTTTTCTATTTTAAGGTTAACACCTTTAAATATCTCATTGCTTCCATACCTGCAGCTTAGTTTTGTAATCTCTATCATTGTTTGTTCTTTTATCCTAATCATTAATCTTCAATGACATTTGACGGGTCAATCGCTGAAAAGGCATCAGCATTTCCTCCGAGCGCTGGCATCATGTTCTGCATGTTATCAAGCATCATGCCTATATATGTATGCTCTTTTGATCCTAACTTTCCAGGCAGGTCATCGTCTCTTAATGTTGTGATATGCTTTATCTTAACCTCCCTTGCAATCTGTTTTTCTATCTTGCTTGGGAAGACCTCGGAGCCGAATATAGCTGGCACACTCTCTTTTTTAAGCTGGTCAATGATGCCGGCAATCTCTCTTGCTGAAGGCTCTGCAAAATCAGAAGGCTGTATTGCGCCAATTACCTTCATCCCATATCTCTTTGCAAAATATGCCCATGAATCGTGATAAGTAAGGAGTTTTCTGTTTTTTTCGGGAATGGTCTTAACTGCCGTAAAGATAGCATTATCAAGCTGTTCAAGCCTTTTTATAAAGCTATTGGTATTTTTTTTGTAATATTCCCTATTTTCAGGATTCATCTCTATAAGCGTATCCCTCACCAACTCTGCATATTTCATGGCGTAGGCTGCGTTCAGCCACAGATGCGGGTTCGGGTCGCCTTTATCCTCTGGAAAGGAAAAATCAAAAAGCCATTCTTTTTTTGTGATGGTATTATCGCCGAGCTTTAATACCTGTGCTCCTTTTTTTGTCCTTGATTTAGCAAGTTTTTCAGCAGGCGTTTCTAAATTAAGGCCGTTTAATATTATTAAATCAGCCTCTGCAATATATTTTACATCAGAAGGGGCAGGTTCAAAGGTGTGCGAATCCATTCCTTCGGGTATTATTCCGTGTAAATCAATTTTTTTACCGCCGATATTGTAAACGATATTGGTAATAGGTGAAACTGTTGTGACGACCTTTAGTTTTTTTTCAGCAAATACAGTCTGATTGTTCAAGAGAATTGATAAAATGATAAAAATGGTCAAGAAAATGTTTTTTTTAATCATATTATGACCCTCATTTATACCAGTTCCTTCCCAGTGGTAGTTACTGTCAGCTTTCCGTGTTTTACCCCTTTTGCGCTGATTAATCTGTCCGCGATTTTTTTAATGTCATTACCCTTTCCTCTGACCACAATAACCTCCAGACAGTTGTGCTCATCCATGTGAACATGCATTGAGGAGATAACAGATGTATGGAAATTGTGCTGGATATCTGTAAGGGCATCCAGAA
>CAKKRA010000199.1 GCA_919902475.1 Nitrospiria bacterium | reverse complement strand
ATCGCACTCTATCTTAAAGACATCATCAACAGGCATTTTCTCGCCCTTTTTGCAGTCAATAACGCTCTTTTTAGCATCCTTCAGCATGATGAGTTCGTCTAAATTAAGGCCGTTTTTATTGTAGATTGTTCCGTGCGTATCATTGGCAGCAATCAGTTTGACGCCTCTTTCAGAAAGGTATCGTGCAGAGTGTCTTCCAACACTCCCAAGTCCCTCTACAACAAGGCGCGCTCCATTTAGGTTTAATTTAATAAAATCCTTTGCAATATCTGTTGCAACAGCAACGCCGTAGCCTGTTGCTCCAAGCTCATCAAGCGGAATGCCGCCGATTTCCTCTGGCCTTCCAACAGACCGCTTAATCTCATTATATATAATTGCCATGGTCTCTTCATTTGTCCCCATGTCTGGACCAGGGATATACATAACAAGCTCTTTTATTGCCTGTGCAAAGAGCCTGATGATTGTCTCCTTGTTTTCTGTTTTCGGGTCTGCGAGTATTCCGGATTTGCCTCCGCCATGAGGGATTCCTGCAGCAGAGTTTTTAAATGTCATTGCCCTTGCAAGCCTGAAAACCTCCTCTGCTGTTACATCAGAGGCCATGCGAACGCCGCCGATTGCAGGGCCAAGGCTTGTGTTGTCAATCACTACTATTGCCTTTAAACCTGATTTAGCATCATAGATATGAACCACCTTCTCAGGACCAATATCATCAGTAATCCACTTGAAATCCATTAGGGTACCTCCAGATAAGAAGGGCGAACACATAGGTTCGCCCCTACATAGAATTAATTATATGTTTACTATTTCTATTGTCAAGGGAATTTAATTCTTAGTGATGGGAAAAATGATAATTTTATATCTGGAGAGAAATATCCTTCTTTTTTAATGTAAGAATTGCTATCTCCGGCGGGCAGCTAAACCGCACAGGTATGCCGATCATGCCAACACCGCGAGAGACATAGACCTGTGTTTTGCTGTTTTTAACAAGGCCGTTTATATATTTCTGCCCGTATTTAGATGGGATAATCGGGGCAATGCCCAGCAATGGAATCTGAACCTGTCCTCCATGTGTATGTCCGGAAATTACCAGGTCTACTCTAATATCCTTTGGTATTTCTTCAGAATAGTCAGGATGATGTGAAAGGAGAATCCTCGGCATATCATCAGGGATTCCTTTAAATGCCTTATCAGTCTCCTGTGTATCTTCCATATAATCACCGACACCTGCAATACAGATAGAACCTCTTTTTGTAATTACTGCATTTGTGTTTGTTAACAATGCAATCTTATTTCTTCTAAAATTTTTAACGCATAATTCTTCGCCTTCCCAGTGGTCATGATTGCCGAGAACAGCATAGGTTCCAAAAGGAGACTTAAGCTTGCCAAAGGCATTTATCACAGGCCTGATATATTTTGGCGCTGAAGAGACATAATCGCCTGTAAGGACAAAGGCGTCAGGCTTTAACTGGTTTGCCTGTTCTATTACCTTTTCAACAAATCTTATGCTTATCAACGGGCCGTGATGGACATCTGTAAGCTGGCAGATTCTAAAGCCGTCAAAATCATCTGGGAGGCCTGAGATGTATATGTCAGTGTTTGTTACTGCTACCTGCCTGGGTTCAAGTGCAAATCCTTCAATACCGAGGCCGCCGATTGCACCGAATATGGCGGTCTTTTTTAAAAAACTCCTTCGGGAGATTGACTTATTCCATACCAATTCTTTTTCTTCTATTTCGTGCATAAGATATCCTCTGATGACAAAATTATTATTTCACAAGCTCAGCAACTGTCTCTATATGATAGGTCTGCGGAAACATATCAACAGCCTGAAGCCTTTTTATTTCATAACCCTTTGCCTTAAAATGCGCAATATCCCTTGACAGGGTTACTGGGTTGCATGAGATATAGATTATCTTTGATGGCTGAAAATCGGCAATCAGATTAACAGATTCTTTTCCAACACCAGTTCTTGGCGGGTCAATCAGGACAAGGTCAAAACAACTACCCTCAGCAAGCAGTGAAGCCATCCTATGTTTGACATCATTATACATGAAACTGGTATTTTTAATCAAGTTTTTTCTGGAATTATATTGCGCATCATCTATTGCTGTTTTGCCTGAATCAATTCCGATAACATTATCAGCATTTTTTGCAATAAAAAGAGTAAAGTTTCCAATGCCGCAGAAAAGGTCAAGGCCATTCTTATATCGCTCGCTTCCAATATAATCTAATGCTAATTTAACAAGGCTCTTATTCTGCTCCCAGTCAATCTGTGAGAATGAATCAGCGCTGATGCGAAAGCTGACGCCCTGTAATTCCTCTTCAATAAAAGGGTTGCCATCAATAATCCGCTTCTTATATTTATCAATAAAGATAATGCCTGTTGTCTCTGAAACCGCCTCTTTAATTTCCTTAAAAAGATTATTAAGTTCATCTTTGCTTATTCCATCTGCATATAGAATGAACGCTATTGCCATTTCATCAGATGAGCAGTGCATGTGGAGCTCTTCGAGATTTTTAAGTTGTGTTATTTTGCCTGAGTTAAGCAGCTCCCTAATCTTTTTTAATGCCTTATTTAACAATGGCCTCAGGAGCAAACATTCATCAACATCAACAAGCTGGTGGGTTTCTTGTTTGTAATAGCCAAGCGTATAATTGCCGTTTTTATGCTTCACCTTAAACTGCACCCTCTGACGGTAATTAAGCGGGGTAGAAGAAGGAATAAGTGGCTGTATTGCAATATAATCCGTTTTCAATGTTCTTTTAAATGTTTCAGATAATATCTCTCTTTTAGACTGAACCTGAAATGGATAATCCATGTGCATCCACTGGCATCCGCCGCATTCATGGTAGATAGGGCAGGGCGGTGCAATGCGATGAGGCGACGGTTTGATAATTTTAATCAGCTCTGCCTCTGCATAGTCCTTTTTTCTTGCGCTGATTTCAACAAGCGTCTTTTCGCCTGTAATAACATCAGGCACAAAGACAACCATGTTATTGTGTCTGCCAAGGCCCTTCCCGCCGTACACAAGCCGTTCAATATGGAGTTCTATTTTATTGTTGGTCATTAAAAAATTAGACAGGGTGAGCATAGCATGCGATTACTCAAAAAGCTTTTTATATCTGCCATAGCCCTCTTTTTCCAGCTCCTCCTTTGGAATGAATCTGAGTGCAGCAGAGTTTATGCAGTACCTGAGGCCTGTGGGTTCTGGGCCGTCATTGAATACATGGCCAAGGTGGGAATCAGCATTCTTGCTCCTGATTTCTGTTCTGGTTGTAAAGAGGCTTTTGTCCTCTTTCTCTGCTATATTGTCAGGCTCAAGCGGTCTTGTAAAGCTTGGCCAGCCTGTGCCAGAATCAAATTTGTCAATGGAGATAAAGA
>CAKKRA010000198.1 GCA_919902475.1 Nitrospiria bacterium | reverse complement strand
TAAGGCCGAACTGCTTTGCTATTCTGTGTCCAATATCCGTTGCCCCTGATGATGGATAGGACAAACCTCCGGTGGCAATAACAAGTGATTCTGATTCTATCTCTCCTAAACTCGTTTTTATATGAAAACAACGCTCCTTAATAAGCTTTAACTCCTCAATTTTGCAATTTAAAAGTATCTGAGCGCCGGATTTATTACACTCCTGCTTAAGCATATTTATTATTCCGGCAGAGATATCTTTACAAAACATCTGTCCGTTTTCCTTTTCATAGTAGTTAATGCCATGTTGGAAGAATGATAATTTTCATAATGTAAATTGATATTGGTAAAGTTGCAGTGGCCGCCCCCTGAGATGCGGATCTTCTCGACGGGTTGTCTGGCATGGTCTATAATGAGGACTGAACGGCTGCGCTTGCCAGCCTCAATGCCGCACATTAAGCCTGATGCGCCAGCGCCTATAATAACCACATCCTTTTTCAATTGAAAGCCCATTTATAATTTTGTCATTCCTGCCGATTTGAAGACTATCAAGCAATACTGACCTGTAGTTTTTTTCCAAGAGCAACAGTAACGCGTTCTAATGTTGAAAGTCAGACTTAGGCGTTTTCTGGCTCTTTTTTATAAATCCATGTGTCAGTACAATTACGGAATTGTCGGCATAGAAACAAAATATACGATAGGCAGCGGACGGAGTTCCACTGCCACTGATTTTTATTGTTTAGTAGAAAATAAAAACAACTAAAACCTCAACATCCCCTCTTTGTAAAATACAATACCTGCTGCGCCTATTATGCCTGCGTCATGCTTTAGGCCTGCCTTTAAGACCCTTACCTCCTTTGAAAAGGAAGAAATTGTTCTATTAATTATCTCTTCCTTCATCTTTTTTGCAAATAGTCCAAAGGATGATACAAGTCCGCCGTATAATATAATTGTTTTTATGTTCAAAAGATTAACAAAATCTGAGATGGCAATGCCAAGATACTTTCCTGCATCCTCAACAAGCCCTAATGAAATCAGGTCTCCTTTCTTTGCTGCAAGAAACACCTTTTCTGGAGTAATCTCATTAATTCCGTTTTTAATCATTGAAAGGAGCGCGGTCTTTTTGCCCTTTTTCATGGCATCAATAATCCTGTTGACTATGCCTGTGCCTGATGAATATGCCTCAAGGCACCCGTAATTTCCGCAGTTGCATAATGGGCCGTCAGGATTCACTGTTACATGCCCTATCTCGCCTGCCATTCCCTTTTCGCCATGCCATATCTTATTATCAAGGATAATCCCGCCGCCTATTCCTGTTCCCATTGTAATGGATATCAGGTTACTGCTGTTCTTGCCTGCACCGAGCCACCTTTCACCAAAGGCAGCAGCATTTGCATCATTTTCTATTGTTACTGGAATACCTAAACTGTCTTTTATTATTCTGCCTAAATTTACATTCCGCCAGCCGGGTAGATTTGGGGAAAAGGTGATTATGCCTTTATCAATATCAATGAAACCAGGCGCAGCCAGAGAGATTCCAATGATGGAGGGTTTTTTAGTTTTTGAAAGGGCTAATATTTTATCTATTCCATTTATTATATTTTTTATTACAGCATCCTTGCCAGCATCAGCCTCTGTTGGCCTGACTATTTTATGAATAATCTGCCCTGTTTTTTCAACAATGCCAAATCTCAGATTTGTGCCGCCTATGTCAACAGCAATAACTTGTTTATCCACCTGAAAATCCTTTTTTCCGTCATTCTCACGAAAGTGGAAATCCAGAAATTGTTTTTATGAAAAAATAGATGGGACTGGATTCCTGCCTTCGCAGGAATGACTACTCTATTTGCCGCTGATTGATAACTCCTTTATTCTTAAACTCGGCGCTCCAATCTTTCCATAGAACCTTAAATCGCTTCCTACAGCATCTATCTTATTAAACAGCTCAAGGATATTACCCGCAATTGCAATCTCTCTTACTGGGTATGCAATCTTGCCATTTTTTATGTAAAAGCCAACAGCGCCAACTGAAAAATCGCCTGATATCGGATTTGCAGTGTGC
This sequence comes from Nitrospiria bacterium, assembly GCA_919902475.1. GTDB lineage: Bacteria > Nitrospirota > CAKKRA01 > 9FT-COMBO-42-15 > 9FT-COMBO-42-15 > 9FT-COMBO-42-15. The sequence continues at coordinate 2,082 of CAKKRA010000198.1, read as the reverse complement.
ATTCCCATTGCCTCAGTTATATACATCCCTTCATCAATACTTGAGATAAGCTCATCCAAAGACTTGCTGCCATTTTCAATAAACAGATTTGTTATGCCGACATTTGGTGTGCCTTTAAAACCGCCTCTTATTCCATTACCTGTTAACGGCTCTTTCATCCTCTTTGCAGTATACGCATTATGCAGATAACCTTTTAACACACCCTTTTCAACCAATGCCTTTTTCTGAACAGGCACGCCCTCTCCATCAAATACAGATGAGCCAACCATGCCGTCTATCAGACCGTCATCAATTATATTTATTAATTCAGAGAATAATTTTTCTCCCTTTTTGTCCTTTAATAATGATTTATTCTTTAATACTGAATCAGCAGAAAAACCGCCTGTAAGAACCCCAAGAAATTCAGATGCTACATTGTCTGCCAATATAACAGGCACCTTGCAGGATGATATCTTTTGCGCGCCGAGCAGGTCTACAGCTCTTTTTCCAGCAGTTTCTGCAACCTCTTTTATATTTAGATTGTCATAAAATCTATGGCTTGCATAGTCCCATGCCATCTGCGCCTCGCCCTTGTCCTCTGCAACAACCATTATGCTTGCAGAGCAATTGCTGCCCTTTTGATACAAGTCAATGTTATGGCTGCTTAAGAGGAAAGTCTCTGTTACAGAAAAGTCTACTGATGCCTTTCTGACCTTTGTAATCCGTTTGTCATAACCTTTTGCAAGCTCTTCCAGCAGCCTCGCCCTTTCAATTTTATCGTTTATAGATACAGATGCAACCTTATCATCAAGGATTTTTACATCCACATATTTATTAGTTAGAGAAGGAAAACCATTGAAGCTGTCGCTGTAGGTATTGGATGCGCTTTTAATTGCTTCATCAACCAATTTATTTAATGAGTCCTTATCAAAATCTGTTGTATATGAAAATCCAAGTCCTTTGTCTTTAATTGTCCTGACCCCGATCCCATGTTCTTTTGCACCTTCAAATGAATCTACTTCTCCGTCTTTTATCTCAATTGATGTGCCTTCAGATAGTTGAACATATACCTCTGCCTCATCAGCGCCTTTTGCCATTGTTTTATCCAATATCTCTACAGCAATCTTTTTATAATCCATATATAGACCTTTCAATAAAATATTTTTCAAAGAATTACTGAATGCTTTTACCTTACCAATATCCAAATGTCAAGGCATATTAATCATAATTTTTGACACAGTGACAATATTTGGCGTTATAAGAAGCAAAAATTGGCATATAAATTTATTAAATTTTCATAATTTATTGAAATTTAAAGAAAATTAGGTTATATTTTTCTGGCATAGCAATTGCATATCTTTATAATTATAAATTATTATCAATAAACAAGGAGGAGGAACTATGACATGTCCTAAATGCAGTGGTCTGATGGTCTCTGAAAGATTTTCAGACTATTTTCTGATGTTTTATGCATGGAAGTGTTTAAACTGTGGAACAGTTGTTGATAATACGATTATAAAGAACAAGCGTAAGAGATCATTTCTTGCTCCAAAATTAGTTGCTGTAAAGTAAGTCATCCCTGCATCCCTCTCTATAGGCTGGTAATGAAGAACTCATTACCAGCCCTTTTTTTTATAACCTTGAAATCTTAAAAAATTTCTGCTAATCTACCTTACCTCCTTATAAAATTTCATTGCGGTTATGATAAAAAAGATAATTAAAATCATTGCAGTCGTCTTTCTAATATCCCTTGTCTTTTTAGGCTTTGCAGTTTATAAATTTGCGAAAGATATCCCTGATGCGAACCTAATCAAAAACTACAGGCCTGACCTTGCAACAGAGGTTTATGATGTATCAGGCAAGGTTATTGCTCAATATTTTGATAAAAAGAACAGGATATGGGTTCCCATGCCTGACATATCAAATTCACTTATAGACGCTGTTATTACAGCAGAGGATGATACCTTCTTTGAACACACAGGGTTTAATTATAAAGAAATCTGGAATGCCTTTCTTGAAAATTGGGAAAAAGGAAGATTTGTAAGGGGTGGCAGCACTATTTCGCAGCAGCTTGCAAAAAATGTTTTTTTATATAAGAAAAAG
>CAKKRA010000197.1 GCA_919902475.1 Nitrospiria bacterium | reverse complement strand
TTTGGATTTAACAACTTTTTTACCCCCTCCCTTGATGGGAGGGGGTTAGGGGGAGGGTGAACAATTTGACAGACAAATATCATGCAAGGTTAGGAAGAATAGGTATATGGAAAAAGATAGTATGGATACCTGCGAATTGAATATTAGCGGTATGGACTGCGCATCCTGTGCTGGAAAGATTGAAAAGGGATTAAAAAACCTTGATGGCATAAAGGATGTCTCTGTAAATTTTGTCGCAGGAAAGGCAAAGGTCAGCTTTAATCCTGCTTCGGTTAATCTTGACAAGATTAAGAAAGGCATAGAAACGCTCGGCTACAAGGTTAAAGATGCCGGTGGAAGAATAGACGAAGGCCATGAAGCAAGGATTGATTTCCTTCGCATGGCAATTGTTGGAAGCCTGATTATTATTGGCTGGAGCGGCATCCTGTCCTCTTTAATCAGATACGACATCGCATCTATCATTGCTACGCTCATCGGCGGCTATCCATTAGTTAGAAAGGCTGTTATTGATTTAAAGGCAAAGGCAATAACTGCTGATGTGTTTATGGCGCTTGGCGTTGCTGCTGCTGCGATAATCGGCGAATTCCTCTCATCTGCTGTTATCGCATTTTTCATGCTCATTGCAGAGTATCTTGATAAGCTGACAATGGGCAAGGCGAGAAAGGCATTAGATGAGCTGATAAAGCTGACGCCAAAGAGTGCGAGGATTGTTAAGGATGGAAGGGAAATAGAAATAGCTATTGAGGAGATAAAAAAAGGCGATATGGTCATCGTGAGACCTGGGGAGCGGATACCTGTTGATGGAAAGATTATTGAAGGCTCATCCTTTGTCAATCAGGCAGCGATAACTGGCGAGTCCATGCCTGCTGAAAAAAAGATTGGAGACGATGTCTATACAGCAACAATAAATGACGCGGGGCTTTTAAAGATAAAGGCAATACATGTCGGCGCTGACACAACCCTCGCAAAGATAATCCACCTTGTTGAAGAGGCAGAGTCTGCTAAAGCGCCTGTCCAGAGGATTGCAGATAAATTTGCTGCTTATTTTACGCCTGCAATCCTGTTGATTGCAGGATTAACATTTCTGATTAGCGGCAATTTTATCTATGCTATTGCTGTTATTGTTGTTGCCTGTCCCTGCACAGTTGCTATTGCAACACCCCTTGCTGTTGTTGCAGGAACAGGAAAGGCAGCAAGAAGGGACAATAACAATCGGCGAGCCGAGGATTACAGACATAAAGGCATTTGCAGAACATAATGAGGATGAAATCCTCACAATGGCAGCAGCAGTAGAGCGGTATTCTGAACATCCGCTGTCAAAGGCAATTATAAAAAAGGCTGAGGAGCAAGGGCTTCAGATACCTGAACCATACGACTTTCAGATAATACCCGGAAGAGGCGTAAAAGCAAAATATAATGGCATGAATGTGCTTATGGGAAGCAGGGAGCTGATAAAAGAGGGAAAGATTGCATTAATGCCTGAGATAGACAGCTACATGAAGGCTAAGGAAGAGGAAGGCAAAACCGCCTTTTTGATAAGCCATGACAGCGAGGTGTGCGGTGTAATTGCAGTTGCAGATATAGTGAGAAAAGAAAGCATAGAGGCAATCAAAGAGATTAAAGATGCGGGTATAAAAAATATCATTATGCTGACAGGAGACAATTGGCGCACTGCAAGGGCAATAGCTGAGCAGGTCGGCATTGATAATGTAGAAGCAGAGCTGATGCCAGAGGACAAGGTAAAAAAGGTTCAGGAATTAATTGCAAACGGCAGGAAGGTTGCAATGGTCGGCGATGGGATTAATGATGCCCCTGCGCTTGCAAGGGCAGATATTGGAATTGCAATGGGCGTTGCAGGAACAGATGTTGCTATAGAGGCAGCAGATGTGGCATTGATGAGGGATGACTGGGGGCAGATACCAGAGGCAATAAAAATAGGAAGGACAACCTTTGGCGTGATAAAGCAGAATCTTGCAATTGGTATAGTCTTTAATATTATCGGCGTCAGCCTTGCTGCAACAGGCGTATTAACGCCAATGATGGCAGCAATTGCCCATGTCCTGCCGGATGTGATAGTATTTGCCAATTCAGCGAGGGTGATAAGGTAAGCGGGGTCTTTCAGCCTGCGAAAGAAACAATCTGACATACTCCCCTCTTGGGAGAGGCCATCTTAATTTCCCCTCTCCCCTTCGGGGAGAGGGTTAGGGTGAGGGGAAATGAAGCGGAATAACATTGACAAATGCCGAAACCTTAGAAAAAACCAAACAGATGCTGAAAATAAACTCTGGAGAATATTGCGAAGCCGTCAGCTTAATGGCATAAAATTCAGAAGGCAATTTTCTGTTGACAGATATATATTGGATTTCTATTCTCCTGAACATAAGCTTTGCATTGAGGCAGATGGCGGACAGCATTATGAAGATAAAGGCAGACAAAAAGATGAAATAAGAGCACAAAAACTATCTCAGTTGGGAATACAAATACTAAGATTTAACGACAATGAAATATTAAATAATATTGAAGGGGTATGTGAAATAATTTTAAAGACTATAGAGAAAAACAAAATAAAGACCCCCTCAACCTAACCTTCTCCCCAAAGGGGAGAAGGAAAAAAGAATAAAGATAAGAAGGAGGCAACACCTTGCCAGTATTATTAAAAACAAATGAAACAAAACCCGGCACCTGTGAAGTGACCTTTGTAAACAGAAAGAAGGTTGAGGAGGTCAGAAAAAAGCTGAAGCCTGACAGCACTATCAGCCAATTGGCAGAGTCCTTTAAGGTGCTCGGCGATTCAACAAGGCTAAAAATAATTTATGTTCTTTCTCAGGCAGAGCTGTGCGTATGCGACATTGCAGCCTTGCTTGGGTTCTCCGATTCTGCTGTATCGCATCAGTTAAGGGTTCTCAGAAATATGCGGCTTGTGAAGTACAGGAAGGACGGCAAGATGGCATATTACACCCTTGATGATGAGCATATTGAAAGCCTTTTTAAGGAAGGGCTTAAGCATGTGGAGGAAAAATAGATTGTAAGGGCGTTTTGCAATACGCCCTTGATTTGCCTTCTTTAAAAATGATAAAATAAGTTGCATCAGGATAGCCGTTCTATCTGAGCAGTTATTTTATTTAGGAGCTTGTTGAAAAACCCAACAATCTCTGATTACACCGATAAAAGACAAGATTACACAGATTAAAACTCCTTGAAAAATCTGTGTAATCATTTTTCCTAATCTGTGTAATCAAGGCTGTTGAAGACTTTTTCAACAGCCTGTTAGAGGATTTTAATGATATTAGAGATTAAAAAATACCCTGAGCCAATACTAACTAAAAAGGCAAAGAGGGTTAAGAATATTGATCAGGAACTGCAGAAATTAATAGATGATATGATTGAGACCATGTATTCTGCGCCTGGGGCAGGCCTTGCAGCGCCTCAGGTAGGCCATTCAATAAGGCTTGCTGTATTTGATTCATCTGTAAAAGAGGAAGAGGGCCGGCTTACTGTGCTGATAAATCCAGAGGTCATAGAAAAAAATGGAGAGGTCATAATGAAAGAGGGCTGTCTTAGTGTCCCGGGATTTGAGGCAGAGATTAAAAGGTCTGAGCAGGTAAAGGTAACCGGCTTAGACAGAAATGGCCAGCCTATAACCATTGAGGCATCAGGTTTTCTTGCAAGGGTAATCCAGCATGAGATAGATCATTTAGAGGGCACACTTCTTATTGATAGAATAAGCATATTAAAACGAAATATATTTAAAAGGCGTTTTTCCAAGAAACAGAAAATAGAATCAAAAGAACAGGCTGCGCAGGAATAATGAAGATAGTATTCATGGGTACTCCAGAGTTTGCAGTTCCAAGCCTAAAAGCGTTGCTTAATTCTAAAAAGGAGATTACGGCTGTAGTAACACAGCCTGACAAGCCGAGCGGCAGAGGCAAAAGACTGACTCCTCCGCCAATAAAGGTTTTGGCTTTAAATTCAGGAGTAAAGATATTACAGCCGGAAAGATTAAAGGATGAGGCATTTTTAAATGCCTTAAAAGAAATAAACCCTGATATTATAGTTGTTGCAGCCTATGGAAAGATACTTCCTAAAGATATTATCCAGCTTCCCAGATACGGATGTATAAATGTCCATGCATCGCTTCTTCCAAAATACCGTGGCGCTGCGCCAATTAACTGGGCAATTATTAATGGTGAAAAAGAGACAGGCATCACTATTATGCAGATGGATGAAGGACTTGACACAGGCGGCATCCTTCTTCAAAAAGGGATAGAGATAACCAAAGAAGATACAGCAGAGACGCTCACAAACAAGTTATCAAAGATCGGGGCAGGGCTTTTAATTGAAGGATTAAATGCTATTGAAAAGGGAGAGATTAAAGCAATTCCTCAGGATAACAGCAAAGCGAGTTATGCGCCAATGCTTAAAAAAGAGGACGGCCAAATAGACTGGACAAAAGGGGCAGAAGATATATATAATATGGTTCGGGGAATGGACCCGTGGCCCGGCGCATTTACATATTGTAAAGGTGAATTGTGGAAGGTCTGGAGGGTAAGGCATGTTGATGCCAGAAAAGGCCATTCGGGCGAGATATTGGCAGCAGACAAGGACAGGATAGATGTTGCATCAAAAGACAGCGTCATCTCTATTATAGAGATACAGCCTGCTAATAAAAAGAGGATGCCTGTATCAGAGTTTTTAAGAGGACATAAGGTAGAGGCGGGTGTTATACTCGGCAAATAAATGAAGAGCAGAAAAACGATTTTTGCAGTACTTACTATAGCGTCAATCATTCTGATTGGCACAATAATATTTCTGCTTTGGCTGATACCAGCAATAGGGCTTGTAAATATTCATCCATTTCTGCCTAAACTTGGATTTATCGCTGTAATTGTATTGTTGGCAATGCTATTCTTAGGCACAGGGATATTGACCTATGGAATAATAAGCGGCAAAGAGATTGCCTTTGCACAGAGGCTGAGGGGAATTGTAATGAAGATGCTCTATCCTATTATTGTAATGATAGGAGGCATATTCAAGATTTCAAAGGAGGAGATAAACGGCGCATTTGCTGATTTAAATAACCAGCTTGTAATGTCAAAGCAGAGGAAGATGTCTATTGACAGGCTTCTTGTGCTTTTGCCCCACTGCATACAGTATGACGAATGTAAGGTAAAGATAACAGGCGATATACATAATTGCGCCCAGTGCGGAAAATGCGAGATAAAGAATCTTGATGCCTTATCAAAGCGGTATAACCTTCAGATATCTGTAGCAACAGGCGGCGGCTTGGCAAAGAAGCTGATTAAGGAAAAAAGGCCGGAGGCAGTGGTTGCAGTGGCATGTGAAAAAGAACTTGCAATGGGTTTAAAGGAGATATATCCATTGCCTGTTATTGCAATACCAAATGAAAGGCCATACGGATACTGTATAAATACAACTGTAGATGTGGCTGCAGTAGAAAAGGCTATATTGCATTTTATAAAATAAATAAAAACATCCTCCCCTCTCCCTTGATGGGAGAGGGTTAGGGTGAGGGTGATTGAAGTAAAAGGAGGGGGACGGGGTGTAAGATTTATTAGTCTGATTTTTGAATTTGAAATTTGAAATTTGTATTTTTTTAAACTAACGGAGGTTGATAAATATGAATACAATGAAAACAATGATTTTAATGGTTGCATTGACTGTTTTGGTTGTCTTTGCAGGCTCTGCATTAGGCGGCCAGAACGGCGCAGTGCTGGCTTTTGCAATGGCAACAATAATGAACTTCGGCATGTACTGGTTCAGTGACAAAATTGTATTGAAAATGTATGGAGCAAAACAGGTAACTGAGCAGGAGTCGCCAGAGCTTTTCAGGATTGTCCGTGATCTGACAATGAAGGCAAATCTGCCCATGCCAAAGGTATATATAATGGACAACCCAGCGCCAAATGCCTTTGCAACAGGCAGGAACCCAAATCATGCGGCAGTGGCAGTTACAAGCGGGATATTAAATATATTAGATAAGGATGAGTTATCAGGCGTGCTTGGACATGAGCTTGCACATATCAAGCACAGGGACATCCTAATCGGCACCATTGCAGCAACAATGGCAGGCGCCATAAGCATGCTTGCAAACATGGCTCAGTGGGCAATGATATTCGGCGGCAGAAGCGACAGGGATGATGAGGGCGGAAGCCCGATTGCAGGCATTGTGATGATAATTGTTGCGCCTATTGCAGCAATGCTGATTCAGATGGCTATATCCCGTTCAAGGGAATATATAGCAGATGAAGGCGGCGCTAAGATACATGGCAATCCGTTATCACTTGCAAATGCATTAAGAAAGCTGCACAATGCTTCACAGCGGATACCAATGGATGCAACTCCAGCAACATCCCACATGTTTATTGTGAGTCCATTGAGAGGCGGCGGTGTCTTGTCGCTGTTTTCCACGCATCCGCCTATGGAGGAAAGAGTCAAAAGGCTTGAGGCAATGATAACAGGAATAAGATAAACGGCCTTGCCGTAAAACTATAAACATAATGGAGATATAAAAATAGAAAAGGGTGCAAGAAGGGCAGGCCTGAATATACTTCTAAGGCTTGATACAAAGGGCGGTTTTGCAGATGAACTTTTAAAGGAGGTCTTTGACACGACCTCCTTTTCTGTTTTAGACAGGGCATTTATTACAGAGGTTGTCTATGGCGTATTAAGGCAGAGGGGGCTTTTAGACTGGATTATTGAGCGGTTTACAAAGAAGCCTATAAAAAAGAACAGCGCCTTGATACGAAACATCTTGCGGCTCGGCGCTTACCAGCTTTTATTTCTTGACAAGGTACCTGTATCAGCAGCAGTAAACGAATCTGTAAAACTTGCTAAAGAAAAAGAACAGAGGTCATCAGGCTTTGTAAATGCAGTATTAAGAAATATTGACAGGGAGAGGGATAAAATTCCTTATCCAGAGCCTGAGGAGCATCCGATAGAGTTCATCTCTGTAAGATACTCACACCCTGCATGGCTTGTTAAGAGATGGATAGAGAGATACGGCATTGATAAAACAATTGAGCTTTGCAGATTAAATAATGAAGCGCCTCCCTTTGCAATAAGGGCAAATAGATTAAAGATTGATAGAGAGGGATTAAAGGAGCAGCTCAAAAAGGATATTGACAGGATAGATGATTGTTCAGTATCATCAAATGGCCTGATATTAAAAGGTGTGTCAAATATCTCTGAGAACCCTGCTTTTAAAGAGGGCCTTTTTTATGTTCAGGATGAGGCAGCTCAATTGATAAGCCAGATACTTGATCCAAAACCTGGCGAAAAGATTTTAGATGCCTGTGCAGCCCCTGGCGGCAAGACAACGGATGTTGCGGAGCTGATGGGAAACAGAGGCGAGATTATTGCCCTTGATGTAAACAAGAAGGGCATTGACCTTTTAAAAGAGAATTGCGAGAGGCTCGGCATAGGCATTGTAAAACTATATTTAAAGGATGCTGCAAAGGATATCAGCGACATAGCAAAAGAAAAATTTGATAAGATACTCATTGATGCCCCGTGTTCAGGACTCGGAGTTATAAGGAGGCATCCGGAAGGCAAATGGCAAAAGAAAGAGGAATTGATTTTTGAATCACAGAAGATTCAAAAAAGACTGATAGAAAATCTTTCAGGATATGTTAAGGACGGCGGTACCCTTGTTTACAGCACATGCTCAACTGAAAATGAAGAGAATGAGGATGTTGTTGAGGGCTTCTTGGAAAGGCATCCGGAGTTTAAGGTAGATGATATTAAACAGCATCTTCCTGAAACAGGCAAGGTGCTTGTTGATGAAAAAGGGTTTCTGCATACAAGCCCAATCAATCATAGAATGGACGGGTTTTTTGCAGTAAGGTTGAAAAAACGATTATGAAAATGATATTAGCCCATAAATATAAATGCACAGGCTGCAAGACCTGT
>CAKKRA010000196.1 GCA_919902475.1 Nitrospiria bacterium | reverse complement strand
TAAGCCTCTGTTTTGCCTTTTTTGCATATTCAGAATCAGGGTATTTTTTTATAATATCTTCATACAGCTCTGCTGCATGTTTGTTGTTTTTCTGCTTCTCTTCAAACTGAGCAATATCATAAATCTCTGCTGCCTTGTCAGAACAGCCGCAGAGGGAAACAAAAAAGGTCATTAACAAGATTAAAATTACGTGTCTCATAAAGACTCCTCGTGCCGCATTAAAAGGGTTTTTTAGGGCATGCCCCTGTTATTCATTTTGAATTATTTTAAAGGAATAGTAAAGGTTGTCAAGCAATTTTCGTATCTTTTTAGATTGCTTTGCTTGCAGTAAAAAATACTTGACAATGTTTGTAAAAGTAGGCTATAGTTTAACGCTGTTATTTCATCTGTGAAATGCGAAAGGGGGTGAAGGCAGAGGGGGTTCTTTTTTTAAAAAGAGCTGACAAAAAATCAATTCAAATTTAATCTTATAAAAACTAAAAGGAGGAAATTAAGATGTTTAAGAAAGTTTTAGTTGTTTTATTAGTAGTAGCAATGACAGTAGCATTTGCAGTTGTTGCATTTGCAAAGGGTGATGCAGCTAAAGGAAAGACAATTTTTGCCGCAAACTGCGCAATGTGCCATGGTGATGCAGGCAAGGGCGACGGCGCTGCTGGCGCAGCATTAACGCCAAAGCCGAGGAACTTCGCAGACAAGGCATTGATGTCAAAGAAGACAGATGATGATTTATTCAAGGTTGTAACAAAGGGCAGCCCAAATACAGGCATGGCGCCTTATGAGAAGATGTTAAGCGAGGATGACCGCTGGAATGCAGTTGCATTTATCAGAACCCTTGCAAAATAAATAAAAAGACAGACAAAAAGTTATAAAGGCCCCGCCCCCTCATCTTTTTCCTCTCCTCTAAGAGGGGAGAGGGCAGGATGAAGGACGGGGCTTTTATGTTTCTGCTGTTAAACTACTAACAGTCTGTTGAAAAAGTCTTCAACAGCCTTGATTACACAGATTAGAAAAAATGATTGCACAGATTTTTCAAGGAGTTTTAATCTGTGTAATCTTGTCTTTTATCGGTGTAATCAGAGATTGTTGGGTTTTTCAACAAGCTCCTAAAAGGAAGGCGTATGGAAAAGAAGGATCTCGTAAAGAAGATACCGCTTTTTTCATCCCTTACAGATGATGATATAGACAAGACTGCTGAATGTCTGAAAGAAGAGGTCTTTGATAAGGGCGAATATATTTTTATGGAAGGCGACCCTGCAGAGTGGCTGTATATCGTAAAGAGCGGAGAGGTCCGCATAATGAAACACTCTGCATCAGGCAAGGATATTATCCTTGACCTTTCATCCCCTTGTGAGATCTTTGGCGGCGTTGCTGTGTTTGACAGAAAGCCTTATCCTGCCTCTGCACAGGCAATGGAGCCGCAAACTACAGTATTGAAACTCCCCCGCAACTGGCTTTCTGCCTTAGTTGACAAATATCCAGCAATAGCATCTTTGATATTAGCTAGAGCTTCTTCTCTTGTCTTACCTTGAGAAACACAGCCAGGAAGAGAAGGACATTCTGCTACATAATTTCCATCTTCGTCTTGCTGAATAACAATTCTAAATTTCATAATGCTCAATTGCTATTGTAGTATTTAAATTTTTCGTGAATGTTCACAAATACTATGTTAAATTTGTAATTTTGATAATTTAT
>CAKKRA010000195.1 GCA_919902475.1 Nitrospiria bacterium | reverse complement strand
TTGCTGCTATATGTTAAGCGAATTAAAGCACACTTTATATAGACTGTCAACAAGACGATTAATCAGATAGATTATTTGTTTCTATCCTGACTAATTTATTCTTGTATAAATTCCTTGAAATCCTGATGGTTTTATAGGATAATTTCTATCAGGCATTCCATTTCCATCAACACAACTATTATCTTATGAAAAACTTCTCCTCCCTTGCCTCTACATACGATGATTGGTATAAGACACCGCTCGGCAGTCTGTGCGATAGATTGGAAAAGGATGCTGTCTTCTCTCTTGCAGATGTAAAAGAAGGCGAGCTTGTTCTTGACATCTCCTGCGGCACTGGCAATTATAGCCTTGAATTGAAAAGAAGGGGTGCAAGGGTAATCGGCTTAGACATATCTTCTGAAATGCTTTCCATAGCAAAGAGGAAGGCAGAGAGAGAAGGGCTTAAGATAGATTTTATACGAGCAGATGCTGCAATGCCGCCATTTAAAAATAATTCCTTTGATTTAATTACAAGCATACTTATCCTTGAATTTGCTGATAAACCAGATAAAATGATAGAGGAATGGAAAAACCTATTCAAACCAGGCGGAAGAATCGTTATCGGGTTTCTAAACAGATACAGCCTGTGGGCATTAAAGAGAAAGCTTAAGGCAGTCTTTAAAGAATCAATCTGGAGGAAGGCTAAATTTTATTCTGAGCATGAGATGCAAAACCTTCTTGCCAAAGCAGGCCTCAGGTCAATTGAATCACGAGAGGTTATATATTTCCCGCCTGTAGAAAATAGATTATTCTTAAAGGCGTTAATATTAATAGAAAGATTCGGCAAAAGTTTTTTGTCCGGCCTTGGGGCTTTTATTGCAGTAAAAGGTGAAAAATCCCTATAAAACCTTGACTTTATCTTTATCTTATTGTAATATAAGAATAATTCTATATTATTTGTTTGTCTCTTTTACATTTTGCTTGAATAATAAAAAGGGAGGAATAATCTTATGAGAAAGATGGATCTTGCAAATGAGGTTTTTGAAAAGACAGGGATTTCAAAGAAAGAGGCATCAGATATTGTGGAGATTATTCTAAATACCTTGAAAGATACACTCCATGCAGGCGAAACAGTAAAGATTGCAGGTTTTGGGAATTTTGTTGTGCGGAGCAAGAAACTGAGAAAAGGAAGAAATCCAAAAACTGGCGAGGAGATTGATATTGCTCCTCGTCGGGTAATTACATTCAGGCCGAGTCAGGTATTTAAAAGCTATGTTAATCAGGCGGCAGTGTCCGGCGCTCAAGAAGGGTCGAGCCAGTCACAATCACCAGCAGCTTAACTACGGGAAAATATTAGGCCAAGATGGCAAAGGACTTTCCTGAAAAATTATTTTATAAGATAGGGGAAGTAAGCAAGATAACCATGATGGAACCCTATGTCTTGAGATATTGGGAATCTGAATTTCCATTTCTACATCCAAGGAAAAATAAGGCAGGCCAGAGGGTATATTTAGGCAAAGACATTGATACTATCCTTAAGATTAAGAAGATGCTCTATGAGGAGGGCTTTACAATAGCAGGCGTTAAGAAGAAATTCAATGTAGAGCCTGACACAGATGCAGACACTAAATTTTATAATAAAGCGATAAAAAAGGTTAAAAAGGATTTAAAAGATATAATCAGCTTAATGAACAGATTAGATAAGAAAGTCGGTAATTGACAGATGTTAAACGGGGCGTGGCGCAGCCTGGTAGCGCACTCGCTTGGGGTGCGAGTGGCCGGCCGTTCAAATCGGCTCGCCCCGACCATAAAGTTTGAAATTTTAGAATCCGCCTTTGGCGGATTTTATATTTATGAGCCCCGTTAAAAGCCTCAATAAGATTTCAACATCGCTTAGAAGCAAGAGAGATACAATTTTGTTCAAGGCTTCTAACGGGGTGGATAAGGAGAAATAGGTGAATATCTTTGTTACAAATGATGACGGCATATATTCCCACGGCATCCGTGTGCTTGCAGAGGCGTTAAAAGAGGTTGGAGATGTGTTGGTTATTGCCCCTGACAGGGAGAGGACCGCAGCAGGCCATGCGCTTACACTGCATAAGCCCCTGCGGTTAGAAGAGATAGAGAAGGGATATTTTGCAGCCAATGGCACGCCTACTGACTGCGTGAATCTTGGAATCAACGGCATATTAAAAACTCCGCCGGATATTGTAGTCTCAGGCATAAACAAGGGCGGCAATCTTGGCGAGGATGTTACATACTCAGGCACGGTTTCTGCTGCTGTTGAAGGGACAATACTTGGTGTGCCTTCCATTGCGATATCGCTTGTTGCTGATGTGGATTATAAATTTGAGGCTGCTGCCAGCATTGCGGTGAAGCTTACAAAGATAATCCTGAAAAAGGGTTTGCCAAAGGATACGCTTCTGAATGTAAATGTTCCGAATGTCAGCAAGGAAGAGATAAAGGGCGTTAAGATAACAAGGCTTGGAAAAAGGATATATGACAGGAATTCAATAATAGAAAACATTGACCCCCGCGGCAGAAAGTATTACTGGATTGGCGGAAGCAGAATGACATGGGAAAAGACAGAGGAGAGTGATTTTGCAGCAATAGAGGAGAACATGATATCTGTAACACCGCTCTGCCTTGATTTGACAAATTATGCTGTGATTGATGATTTGAAAAAGTGGAATATTAAATTTAACAACGGTAATGGCTGATTTATGAAAAACTACGATGTAATAATAGTCGGCGCCGGGCCCGGCGGCATCTTTACTGCATTGGAGCTTGTTAAGCTGAATTCAGGTTTAAAGATACTGCTTATAGACAAGGGCGGAGATATTGAGCACCGCTCCTGCCCTGCCATAATAAAGAACATGCCCTGCGCTGAATTTAACTGCAACCTCTGCGGCCTGTTGTGCGGATGGGGAGGCGCAGGCGCATTCAGCGACGGGAAATTAAACCTCTCTACACAGATAGGCGGCTTTCTGAATCAGTATTTTGATGAGGAGAAGCTCTCTGAACTTATCAAGTATGTTGATGACCTGTATGTTTCTTACGGCGCGCCAACAGAGGTATACGGCACAAATGAAAAGAGGGTGCAGAAGTTTATTGATGCAGCAATCAAATATGACCTGAAATTAGTTCCTTCAAAGATAAGACATCTCGGCAGCGACAGAAGCATACCATTTTTAAAGGGCCTATATGAGGCATTAAATGAGAAGATTGACATCAAGCTTCGGACAGAGGTTGAGCAGGTAATCGTAAGGGATAACAAGGCAATAGGCGTTAAGACAGAAAAGGGCGAGGAGATATTTGCAGAATATATTATCCTTGCGCCTGGAAGGGTTGGCGCATCATGGCTTGAAAAGGAGGCAAAGAGGCTTAAGCTTACTACTATCAACAATCCTGTTGACATAGGCGTTCGTGTTGAGGTGCCGGCAACTGTTATGAAAGAATTGACAGACGCCACATACGAGGCTAAATTAATCTACTATTCAAAAAAATTTGACGACCAGGTAAGGACATTCTGCATGAATCCCTACGGCGAGGTGGTTAAGGAGTTTAATCACGGCATTGCAACTGTAAACGGACACAGCTATGCAGAGAAAAAATTAGAGAACACAAATTTTGCAATTCTTGTAAGCACATTCTTTACAGAGCCTTTTCATGAGCCTATTGCATACGGCGAGTATATAGCAAGGCTTGCCAACCTGATTTCAGGCGGAATAATCGTCCAGCGTCTTGGCGACTTAAAGATGGGCAAGAGGTCAACGCCAGATAGGATAAAAAGAGGTCTTGTAAATCCTTCGCTTAAGGATGCGACACCCGGTGATCTGAGCTTTGCCATACCATACCGCTGTTTGTCAGACATACTTGAGATGCTTGAGGCATTGGATAATATCTCGCCTGGCGTGAATTCAAGGCATACGCTCCTTTACGGGCTGGAGGTTAAATTTTATTCAATGCGGATAAAGCTCACAAATAGTTTAGAAACAGAGGTGCCGAATCTATTTGCAGTCGGAGACGGCGCAGGGGTAAGCAGGGGGCTTATTCAGGCATCTGCATCAGGTGTTGCAGTTGCAAGGGAGATAAAAAAGAGGGTGGACGGCAGGGGATGAATTTTGATGCTGCAAGGAATCGTATGGTTGATGATCAGCTTATACCGAGGGGAATAAGCGAGCCGAGAGTCCTTTCTGCTATGAGAAAGGTTCCGAGGCATCTTTTTGTAGAAGAGGCGCTGCAGGACAGGGCGTACGGCGACTATGCCCTCCCAATCGGCGAGAAGCAGACCATATCCCAGCCGTTTATGGTTGCCTTAATGACAGAGGCCCTTGAACTGAGCGGCAGCGAGATAGTCCTTGAGATAGGCACAGGCTCAGGCTATCAGGCAGCGATATTGGCAGAGCTATCAAGGCAGGTGTATTCAATTGAGAGGATACCAAGTTTAGCGCTCCGTGCAAAAAAGGTTATTGAAGACTTAGGTTATAAGAATGTAGATATAAAAATATATGACGGCACACTCGGCTGGGAGGAGAAGGCGCCCTTTGATTGCATAATAGTGACAGCAAGCGCCCCTGATATACCTAAATCTTTGACTGACCAGCTTAAGCTCGGAGGAAGGCTTGTAATCCCGGTTGGCACAAGGCACTTTCAGACGCTGATAAAGGTGGTAAAAAAGAAGGCCGGCCTTGTAAAGATGCCTCTGACAGAGTGTGTGTTTGTGCCGCTTATCGGCACTTATGGATGGGTGGAGGAGTAGGGGCGAACGGCCTACCATTAAATATGGATATCTATACATTAGGAAAAGAAGAGATAGATAAATTTTTGAAGAGAAGAAGAAGAATCAAGTTTGAGGAGAATGAGTTTGAAGGGAAGCTTGATTTAATGCTCATGGAGATTCTTCAGAAGGCCAATGAATTTGTCCCTTCAGAATCAGGTTCTATACTGCTTGACGAGCCTGAAAAGAAAAGCCCCTTTCCTGAAAAGAATAATCTGGTATTTGTCGCTTGTTTTGGCGAGGGTTCTTCAAAATTAGCAGGCGTTACCCTTCCTGCTACAAAGGGCATTGTAGGCCGCACATACTGCACAGGCGAGCCGTATATAAGCCCTGATGTAAAAGAGGATAAGCATTTTTATGGCGAGATTGATAAAAAAACACAGTTCGTAACAAAGTCAATAATCTGTGTCCCTGTCATGATAGGCAAATCTGTCTGCGGTGTAATTGAGCTCTTAAACAGAAAAGAGAAGGTCAATTATACAAAAGAAGACCTTGACCTGCTTCAGATATTTGCAGCCTATACATCTACATTAAT
>CAKKRA010000194.1 GCA_919902475.1 Nitrospiria bacterium | reverse complement strand
TGGAGAGGATGCCGATTAGTACGCCCTTTGACTGGCTTTATTTATTTATCTATCCCTTAGCCTCATCCCTTCCAAAGAGCGCATTCTGGATTACATCAGTTGGAGGTACAATACTCTTGTTTGTATTGCCATGGGTAGGCAGATCCAAAAGGCTGCCGCCTGTTCAGATAATGGAAAAATGTGTAGGGTGTGAGCAATGCCATAAGGACTGCCCTTATGAGGCAATCAGAATGGTGCCGAGAAAGGACGGTAGGCCTTATCTTCTGCAGGCAGATGTGATGATTAACAGATGCGCAAGCTGCGGCATCTGCGTCGGCTCATGCAACAGCAGGGCTACAGATTTGCCTTTTCAGAACAGGGAGGAGATAGAAAAGGAGATAACAGAACTTTTAAGCCCTGCTCGCAGTCATAATGAAGCGCTGAGGATAATAGGTTTTGTCTGCAAAAATAGCGTTAAAGCAGAGGGGTTGATTAACAGTGGAAATAAAAGCCTTAAAGATATGCCTGATGTGCCTGTTATAATGTTCCCATGCATAGGCATGCTCAATCATTCCATGGTTGAATATGCCCTGAAATCAGGGGCAGATGGTGTATTTATATGCGGATGCCAGATAAAAGAATGTTACTACCGCGAGGGATCAAAATGGGCGAAGCAAAGATTAGCAGGAGAGAGGGCGCCTGTTTTGATGTCAAATGAGGGGTATGATTACTCCCGCATTCGTGCATACTGGGTATCGCCGCTTCGCAGCAGGGAGCTGGTAAAGGAGATAGCTATATTCCGTGATGAGCTTAAAGTCAAATCAAAGGATAGGCATTACAATCTAATAGAACCTTTGCAGGAAAAAGGATATAAGACTGCAACGGCATTTTCTGCAGTTGCTGTTCTGTTGATATTTACTGCCATGCTCTTTTTACTGTTCACAAAACCCACATATTCCATGTACAGCAAAGAGAGCTCTTTAATAAAATTTACCTTTAAGAAGGCTGGCAAGTTTGCAACAGAGGGTAAGGAATTGACTAAACAGGATACAGAAACCAAGCTTAAGCATATGCAAAAGACTCAGTCCCAGTTCCAGTCGATGAGGATGGAGTACGGGAGAGAGAGGCTCCCGACTTATGTTGAGATAGATTTAGGCGGCAAAAGGGTATTGTCAAAGACCTATTATCCTACAGGCCTGAGAAGGGACGGCTCAACATTTGCCTATGAGGAGATACCCATAGCGCCGGGGACATATGAAATGAATATCAGGATGAGGGATTCTAAAGGCGATGCGCCTTTTGAGTATACCTTTGAGCAGAAGATTAAGGCCTCTGTTGGAAAGGTTGCAATAGTTGACTTTGATAGGGTGAAAAACAGATTCTTCATATTAGGGGAGGAAGAAGAGAAGGAGAAGAAAGGTGAATAATCTATCAGAGCAGAGGATATTGCTGCCTCATGATATTTATATAAAAGATATAGATTCTATTAAGACAATCTCCATAAACAGCTATCTCTCATCTGGCGGCTATAAGGCATTGGCAAAGGCTGTTAAAGAACTAAAGGGCAGTGATATTATAGAAGAGGTTAAGAAATCAGGGCTGCGCGGACGCGGCGGCGCCGGCTACCCAACATGGCAGAAATGGGAGCTTACAGCAGGGGCAGAGGCAGATGAAAAATACCTCTGCTGTAATGCTGCAGAAGGCGAGCCAGGAACATACAAAGACCGATGCCTTATACGCACAAACCCACATCAGTTGATTGAAGGCATTATCATTGCTTCGTATGCAATAGGCGCAGGCAAGGCTTATATATACATCAATGAGGAGTATCAGGCTGAGATTGCAGCGCTTGAGAATGCATTAAAAGATGCAAAGGATAAGGGATACATCGGTGAGAAGATATTTGGGAGCAGTTTTTCAATAGATATAAATATTGCAAGATGTCCAAATAAATATATTGCTGGTGAAGAGACAGCTATGATAGAGGCAATAGAAGGCAGGACTGCAAAGCCGTGGCAGAAGCCGCCGTTTTATCCTGCTGCAAGAGGGTTATATGGAAAGCCTACATTGGTAAACAATACTGAGACCCTCTCAAATATACCGCATATTATTCTAAAAGGCGGTGATTGGTTCTCAAAAATTGGCTCTTCAAAGAGCCCGGGCACTATGCTCTTTACGCTTACTGGCGATGTAAACAGGCCGGGTGTATATGAACTGCCTCTCGGCACAGCGATGAAGGCGCTTATAAATGACTATGGCAGCGGAATAAAGGATGGAATGAGATTTAAGGCAGCCTTCCCAGCAGGCCCGTCAAATGCGCCGGTTGCAGAATCACAGCTTGATATCCCGCTTGATTTTGAATCATTAAAAGAGGCTGGTTCAGGGCTTGGCTCTGCTGCTGTTACTGTTGTCGGGGATGCCAAGTGCATTGTAAATACAGTTGCGGGTTTTTCCAGGTTTTTTATGGAGGAGTCATGCGGCCAGTGTCCTCCGTGCCAGATGGGGACTGTCAAGATGTACAGACTCCTTCAGAAGATAGAGGACGGCAACGGAGATGTTAATGACCTTGCAGACCTTGAGAATACATGCAGCCTTTTAGAAGGCGAGAAGGTATATTGTCATCTTCTAAAAGGGGCGATACTATCCGTAAAGAATACCATTAAACACTTCAGGAATGAATTTGAAACCCACATAAATAACAGAAAGTGCCCTCTTGGATAGTTTAAGGATGTGTCTTTGTGAATGAAGCTTGTTATAAAATTGCAGTGGAACAGAAATCAAAGACAATTCCTCAAAAGATATTGCTATATATTGAGGACTATTTTAACAAGATATTCACCCCGCAGTATAATCCCCTCTATTATCTTGGCGCTATATCCAGCATTTTATATGCTGTAATTGTATTAAGCGGGATATACCTTTTTATATTTTACAGAACCAACGACCCCTATCAGATAGTTCAAAACATAACTGAGAAACAGTGGTATGCAGGCGGCGTGATGAGGAGCATTCATCGGTATGCCTCTGATGGTTTAATTATTACCCTTATACTCCACACGGCACGGGAATATCTTAACAGGAGATACAGCCACAGCAGATGGCTTGCATGGGTTACAGGTTTGGCGCTTTTAATTATCACTATTATAATAGGCATCACCGGCTACTGGCTGGTATGGGATGAGAGGGCGCAATTGGTTGCCCTAAGGACATCAGATCTGTTGAACGATATCCGCATTCTTATAGAGCCCATATCCATGTCTTTTCTCAATAATGAGGGCGTAAATATCCTTCTCTTTTTTATCCTGCATCTTGTGCATCTGGCCATGCCTTTTGCAATAATAATCCTGATAGGATTACATGTTTTCAGGCACTCCAGTCCTGTAATTACGACCCCAAAGATGATGACCTATGCAATATTGATTATGTTATTTGCTGCTGCTGTTATAATGCCTGCCAAGAGCGCTCCCCGTGCAGACCTAAGCAAATTGACTACAGACGCCCCTTTTGACTGGTTCTACCTTTTTATTTTTCCATTAAAGGATTTAATTCCTAAACAGTTGTTCTGGATAATTACTGCAGGGATAACATTATTGCTCTTTATCTTGCCATGGACAAAAAGGCGCAGGCTGCTTCCTGCAGAAATTATATTGGAAAACTGCACAGGCTGCGAGCAGTGCAATAAGGATTGTCCTTTTGAGGCTATCCGAATGCGTTTTCGCACAGACGGATTAGGGTACAGAATGGAGGCAACTGTTATATCTGAAAGGTGCGTCTCCTGCGGTATATGCGTGGGGGCATGCGATTTTAAGGCTATTAACCTGCCTGAGATGAATGATGTCCAGATTAAGGAAAAGATAAATAAGCTTATGGCTTCTCTTAAGCAAACAAATAAAAAGCCGAGGCTCTTATTGTTTATCTGCGCTCATAGCGCAGCATTAAAAAACATAATTGATATAAATGACAGCTCTGTAAAAGGGATGGCAAATGTTAAGGCGATAGTCCTTCCATGTATAGGGATGGCGCAGCCTTCCATGATAGAGGCAGGGCTTGAAACAGGCGCTGATGGTGTATTCCTCTGCGGCTGCTTGCACGGTGATTGTCATTTCCGTGAAGGGAATACATGGCTTCATGCGAGGATGGATGGCAAGAGGCTGCCTTTCCTGAACAGAACTATTGACCACAACAGGATACGGGAATATCAGTTGTCGCCGATTAACACTAATAACCTGTTTGATGAAATGCGCCTGTTTGAGGAATACCTCAGCAGTTATAATAAATCTGAATATAAAGGGGCTAAGGTTACAAAATTAAATGAAAAAAAGATTCTGAAAAGAATGATAGCCTTTTCTGTAATACCTCTATTCTTCATCATTTTTTTCTCACAGAAACCGGTATATACATTTTACAGCAAGGATGACTCTTTAATAAAATTTGCCTTTAAATATACAAGCAGATATAAGGTGGACTGCAAGGAAGTAACTGAGAAAGAGACAGAGGCTAAGCTTAAGCACATGAGAAAGACACAGTCTCCTTTTCCTGTTATGAGGATGAATTGCACTGGAGAAAGACTCCCTGTTAAGGTAGTGATTTTTCTTGACGATAAGAATGTATTAACAAAGACATATCATCCATCTGACCTGAAAAGGGATGGCACAACTTATGTCTATGAGGAGATAATTACAATTGCAGGCAAGCACAAGCTTAGGGCAAGTATTATGGACTCCAAAACAGACGAGCCTCTGAATTATATCTTTGATAAAGAGATAGAGATAAAATCAGGAGAGGTTGCTGTGATAGACCTGACCAATAAGTTTTAAGGCTCTTTAACCACTTCTCCGCCAGAATCTGACCAGCCTTTTATTCCGCTGTCAAGATTGCTAATCTTGCTATAGCCAAGGTTAACAAGCACCTCGCAGATCTTTCTTGACCTTTCACCGTCCTCTGAATAGATAACAATATCCTTTGATTTTTCTTTTTCTAATATCTTATTCATTGACTTAAGGCTTGTGTAAGAAAGGTTTACAGCGCCTTTGATATGGCCTTCTTTGAAATGCTCTTTAATCCTTGTGTCAACAATAATCAGCTCGCTATTCTGCTTTATCATCTCCTTAAGGTCATTTGGTAAAATTGCTGCATATTTGTATACAGGCACATTGCCGCGCTTAACCTCTGCTATTTTAAGCAAATAGTTTGCAGCGCCGAATATCATAGTTGAAACAAAGATAGCTGCATATAAAATGTATATCTTCTTCTTCCTGTCCATTCAATATTTCTCCTTATAGATAGTAAGTATAAATACTGAAATATTATAGAGATTTTAGCTAAAGATGTCAATTAAAATTATACCCATTTTATGCGATAATGTCCTTGATTTTTAGCAGTAAAATATAGTATAAAAGTATACTTAACCTTATATCAGGAAAGGCATTTTATGAATGGATTTATGGATGATATTAAACTCAGCAAAAAGAGTGAAAGGCTCTTATACGCATGGGTATTTCTGCCTGTATTTACACTTATATTTGCAGGCATCTTTGCATTGCTTATAGCCCTTGCGCGCACCCCTATAATCCTTAATCTTTTGCCAGGCAAAGATTATTTTTATATTGCCCTTGTCGGCCATGTGATTCTTGCAGTTGTTATATGGTTCCTTACATTTAAAGGCGCATTGTGGGTTCTCACTACAACAGGTTTTTTAAGAAGAGATCCCTTCAGTCTTTTGCTCGGCTGGGTTTCATTTTGGCTTACTGCTGCCGGCACAGTATTAATAATACTGCCTCCGATAACCGGCAGTGGCATCCCTGTGATTATTAATTATATCCCTGTTATAGAGCATCCGCTCTTTTATATCGGACTTATATTGGCAGGCATTGGCGTGTTGTTAACCATTATTAATACGCTGCTAACCATCTTAGATGCGAAAAAGGCAAATGATAAATTACCTGTTCCAACCTTTGCAATGGGCCTGACTGGCGTGGTTGTTATCATTGCCTTTATCTGCATAGGAATGTCATATTATTTTCAGGCACAGAAGGCATTCATAGACTTTGAGCGGCTATTCTGGGGAGGCGGACATGTTTTACAATTTGCCAATGCAATGGCAATGGCTACAGCCTGGATGCTTTTGACAAAATTAACTATAAATAAATATCCTGTGAATAACGGCGTTGCAAGGGCGCTGTATCTGTTATATCTGCTTTTTGCCTTGCCTGCGCCAATAATATATCTTCTTTTTGACATTGCAAGCCAGAGGCATAAGGACGCATTTACAGAGCTTATGCGCTGGGGCATGGGTTCAAGCGGCGCATTTGTTATATTGGTGTTAGTTGCAATATTTTTTAAAAGGGAGAGGGGAGCAAAGCTGCCGTGGTCTGACCCTGGTTTTTCATCATTGATTATGTCAATTGCAATCTTTACCATAGGCGGCCTTACTGCCTTTACCATTAGCGGTGTTAATGTAAAGATACCTGCGCACTATCATGGCGCAGTAGGCGGGGTTACAATAGCATTTATGGGGCTCGGCTATAAGATGCTGCCGCTTTTAAAAAGGGAGATTTATTATAAGAGGCTTGGGACAATCCAGCCGTATTTATACGGCATGGGCCTGCTGTTATTTATGTTAGGCCTGTTTTTAGCAGGCTCTCACGGCATGCAGAGAAAGGTCTACGGCTCTGACCAGATACTTGACAACCTCGGCAAGATAATAGGCATGGGGGTAATGGGTGTTGGGGGGCTTGTTGCCATTGCAGGCGGCGCAACCTTTGTCTGGAATATGCTCGTCTCTCTGATTAAAAGGGATAAAGGCGCATCTGAGCCTGTCGGCGATGTCTTAGGGCTTGAAAAGGCAAGATAGCTCCTCTTGGTTTTATAGTTTCTTGACACAGATGCGATTATTCTATAAAATCCTCCTACAGCAAGAGTGATGTATACTTATTCATGAAATCACGAGGTATAAAATGGGGCTTGCGCTTAAGAGAATAAAGATTCACCCATATATTAGCCGCAAAAAAGGGGTATGCGGAGGGCGAAGTATAATTGAGGGGACAAGAATTTCTGTCTGGTCTCTTATCAGCTGGTATAAAACAGGCATGTCAATAGAGGAAATTCTTAAAGGATTTTCACACCTGACTCCAGCACAGGTCTATGATGCTTTTTCTTATTACTATGATAATAAGGAGGAGATAGAAAAAGATATAGCTGAAAATGAAGAGGAGCGTGTTAAAGGAACTCAAAAATAATGATGAAGTTCTATCTTGATGAAGATGTTCATGAAGATATTGCAATGGCTCTAAGATTAAGAGGGTATGATGTCAGGACGACAAAAGAGGCAGGAAATAAGGGGCTAACAGATATAGAACAACTGAAATATGCAGCATCTGAAGATAGAATCATTATTAGCTTTAATGCGTCTGATTTTTATAAACTTCATTCTGAATTTCTCAGAAAAGGAATTGAACATAGCGGAATTATCCTCTCAAAACAGCTTCCGATAAGAAGGGTTATTAAATCGCTATTAAAACTAATTTCAAATATAAAAGCTCAGGATATAAAAAACAATGTAATGTGGTTAAGTGAGTAAATCAGTTGTTTAGAAAGCCTGATTT
This sequence comes from Nitrospiria bacterium, assembly GCA_919902475.1. Lineage (GTDB taxonomy): Bacteria > Nitrospirota > CAKKRA01 > 9FT-COMBO-42-15 > 9FT-COMBO-42-15 > 9FT-COMBO-42-15. The sequence goes on along the minus strand of CAKKRA010000194.1, from coordinate 5,072 downwards.
ATGAAAGATGCTGTTTAAATAAAATAAACTATAAAAGGAAATAAAAGGGGTAGAATGTCTAAGATACAGAAAGAGTACAAGCCCATAAAAATTGAGGATTACAGGATAGCAAAGGAGCCTTATTATATACCTCATGCTAATGAGGTAGAAGTCTTTACAGCAGCATATAAAAACAAGCTGCCTGTAATGCTGAAGGGGCCGACAGGTTGCGGCAAGACAAGGTTCTTGCAGTATATGGCATACAAATTAAAAAGGCCGCTGATTACTGTCTCCTGCCATGACGACTTAACGAGCAGCGACTTAGTTGGAAGATATTTAATAAAGGGCGGTGAAACAGTATGGATAGACGGCCCCTTAACAGAGGCAGTGCGCATAGGCGCAATCTGCTATCTTGACGAGATCGTTGAGGCAAGGAAGGATACAACAGTTGTTATTCATCCTTTAACAGACGACAGAAGGATTTTACCCATTGAGAAGAGAGGAGAGGTATTGAAGGCAGCAGAGGGGTTTATGCTTGCAGTCTCCTTTAATCCGGGTTACCAGAATATTTTAAAAAACTTAAAGCAGAGCACAAGGCAGAGGTTTATTTCCCTTACCTTCACCTATCCTCCTAAAGAGCAGGAGACTGAGATAGTGAAGCATGAATCAGGCGTGGATTATGAGACAGCAAAATCACTTGTTACACTGGGGGAAAAGATAAGGAATCTCAAGGATAAAGGATTGGATGAAGGCGCAAGCACAAGGCTTTTAATATATGCAGGACAGCTTATTGTCTCTGGCATTTCACCAAGGCAGTCATGTGAGGCGGCTCTTGCAGAGCCGATTACAGATGAGGCAGAGGTTAAGAGGGCTATTATTGAGATTATTGATACAGTGATATAAACGGCTTCGTTAAAAGTCCATCTGCTGCGTTGTCGCTTCGGCCTCGCATCCTCACATACTAACATGTATGCTGCGGTGCGAGTCCTTGCTCCGCCTTGCATCTGGAGCTTTTTACTTTGCCGTTAAGATTTAAATATAAAATATAAAAGAGGTGTTTCAAATGAAAAAGATTTTATTGCCGGTTATTTTAATTTTATCTATCCTTACGTTTTCCTGCAGCAGGGAGGAGAAGCAGATTGGCGTTCTTGATATCGCAGGGAATGTCGTAAGAAAGGATGGAGAGCCTGCCGCAGGTTTTACACTTACAGACCAGAACGGGAAAAAGGTGAGGCTTGAAGATTATAAGGGCAAGCTCGTCTTAATCAACTTTATCTATACCAATTGCAAAGGTACATGTCCTCCGCTCTTATTAAAATTTAAAGAGATACAGCTTGACCTGAAGGATGAATTTAAAAAGCAGACAGTCCTTCTCTCTGTATCATTTGACTATGAGAGGGATACGCCGGAGGCATTAAAAAAGTTTGCAGAGTTACAACGCGCAGACCTTTCTTTCTGGACATTTCTGACTGGTTCGCAGGCAGAGATTGACAAGGTATTGCAGGATTATCAGGTGGCAGTCAAGAAGGGGCCTGACGGCGAATTTGGCCATATTAATATGGTTGTGATGATTGATAAGGATGGCAAGAGGAGATACGATTTCTTCGGCTATGACTATCCAACAGAAAAGATAATTGAAAGGATACACGAGGTCTTGAAAAAGAGGTGGTTTTGATAATTTCTTTCCCTCTCACCTTTGGGGAGAGGGAAGGGTGAGGGGTGTCTTAGTGAATAAAAATGAGGCGATTAATATTATCTGTAAAAATTTTTGCAGGTTCTATAAGCCTGAAAAGGACGAGGCCCTTGCCTGCAGAGGCTTTGACCTTGTACTGAACTTGGTCAGCGAAGAAAAGATTAATGAGGCAAGGATATCAGAAATAACAGACTTTACTCTTTCAGCCTACCCCTTTGATGAGTTTCTAAAAGAGCACCTTTGCAAAAAATGTGATTTTGTTATTGACGGCTGCTCCTTCAGAGATGATAGTTATCATGGAGAAAAAAAGACTCCATGCGGGGGGTATATACTCTTGACAAAATTATTAAGTAAAGGGGTTCTGGCGGTTAAGGATATAAAGAAATAGATAGCAGATGGTTAAGCTTAAAAAGTATGCTATTCTGTCATTCCGCACTTGATGCGGAATCCAGTCTTTTTCATCTGGATTCCTGCTTTCGCAGGAATGACAAAAAGGAGATAATGATATGGTAAATATTAATATCACCCGTGATGATGTAAAAGATTTTTACTCTGTAGCAGCAGTGGTTCCAAAGCAGGAGCTATGTTGTCCTGTAACTTATGACCAATTAGAAATAGACCATATTCCGCAGGAGGTTTTTTCCATATCTTATGGCTGCGGCAGTCCAGTTGCCATTGCAGGGATAACGGAAGGTGAGATAATGGCTGATCTCGGCTCTGGCGGCGGTGTTGACTGCTTCATTGCAGCAAAAAAGGTCGGCGCCTTTGGCAAAGTAATCGGTATTGACATGACAGAGCAGATGCTTGAAAAGGCAAGGGGCTTTTCCAATATAGTTGCAACAAATCTTGGCTATAACAATGTTGAATTTAAGTATGGCTTTTTAGAGGAGATACCTGTTGATGATAATTCTATTGATGTAATAACATCAAACTGCGTGATAAACCTTTCAACTGAAAAGGAGACAGTATTTAAAGAGATATACAGGATTTTAAAAACAGGCGGAAGGTTTGTTATATCAGATATTGTGTCAGATAAAGATGTGCCAGAAGATATAAAAAAAGACAAAGAGCTTTGGGGTGAGTGCATATCTGGCTCAGTAACACAGGAAGAATTTTTGAGGCTTGCGAAGGAAGCAGGCTTTTATGGCATAGAGATTATAAAGAGGGATTTTTATAAAGAGGTCAATAGCGTAAAATTCTATTCTGTTACAGCACGGGGCTATAAATTCAGAAAGGGCAAGAGGTGCCTCTATATCGGCCACTATGCAGTATATCTCGGCCCATTTTCTTCTGTCCATGATGATGATAACCACGAATTTAAGAGGGGTGAGATGGTAGAGATATGCACAGACACAGCATTTAAGCTCTCCCGTCAGCCTTATACAGGAAGGTTCTTAATCATTGACACAGAAAGCGGAAGTGAGGCAATATGCGGCCCATCGTGCTGCTGAAAAAGGATGAAAAATATTAAATTCATAATCCTTCTTTTTTTAATTATTACAGCCGTCATCTTACTCAGGTTCACTGACGTTGGCGCAAAGCTCACTCCTGATGCAATAAGGGCGTTTGTCCTTTCCTTTGGCGCTTTCTCGCCATTAATCTACATTGCAATATATTCCATTGCTCCTGTGTTTATGATTCCCGGAACCTTTATCAGCTTTGTTGCTGGCGTTGCCTTTGGCGGGTTTTATGGGACTGTCTACACAGTTATAGGCGCAACCTTCGGCGCCTCTGCTGCATTCTTAACTGCAAGGCATCTTGGCAGGGAGTTTATAAAAGGCCTTTTAAAAGGCAGGCTAAAGATATTTGACGAGGGCGCTGAGAGGCACGGGTTTAAGGCAGTTTTATTTGTCAGGCTCATTCCACTTTTTCCATTTAATATAGTGAACTACGGCGCTGGTTTGTCAAAAATAAAATTCAAGGACTTCTTCCTCGCAACACTGATAGGCATAATACCCGGCACCTTTGCCTATGTGAATCTTGGGAATTCTATTATGGACATTCGTTCATGGAGATTTGTCCTTGCCCTTGCATTTCTAATTCTTCTTATAATTGCGCCTCTATTATATAAAAGGTTTAAAGGAAGCGCCTCTGCTGTTAATGCCAAAAAGGCGTAAGCAATGATAAGTATTATTATCCCTGTATTAAATGAAGAAAAAAATATCAGCGCTGCATTGGAAAATATTGAGCGATTAGACGGTGAGAAGGAAGTTATTATTGTTGACGGCGGGAGCATTGACAACACTGTAGAGATTGTTAAGAAAAAAGGTGTTATGCTTTTATCCTCACAAAAGGGCAGGGGATGTCAAATGAACAAGGGCGCAGAGATTGCCAATGGCGATACGCTCCTCTTTCTCCATGCAGATACTACTCTTCCAGAGAATGCCCTTTTGGAAATAGAAAGGGTTATGAAAGTCAATGAGGTAATCGGCGGAAGGTTTGATGTTAGATTTGATGATGATAGATTTGTTTTCAAGCTGATTGCATTCTTGATGAACTGGCGCTCTCGTCTGACAAGTATATTTACTGGCGATCAGGCAATCTTTATTAGAAAGTCAGTCTTTAAAGATATAGGCGGCTATCTTGAAATACCGTTAATGGAGGATATAGCATTAAGCAAAAAGATGAAAAGGACAGGCAGGGTTGCCTGTTTGGGAGACAGCACAATAACCTCTGCAAGAAAATGGAAAGAAGAGGGCATAATTAAGACAATTCTCCTGATGTGGTTTCTAAGGCTTCTATACTTTTTTAAGATAAGCCCAATATTTCTTTCAAAGATTTACTACAGGAAGGGATAATAAAGCACTATCCTCGCTATTTCCCCTTTACTAATTTTATTAAGCTTCCCAATATAAAAAGGAATATTCCGCTGATTAATATGATTGTGGGAAAGGAGTTGAATTCAATCCCGCCCCTTATTAAAAAGAGGGAGTGAAGGCTGCCAATAAAAAAGAGTACAGCGCCGATTATTTGCAACATGGTTTCCATTATTTTTTTACCCCTCACCCTGTCCCTCTCCCACAAGGGGAGAGGGGAGAATTATTGGGAAAACGAAGGCCTCCCGCTTTTTTTCCGCACCTCTTCCATTAATGCCACTGTTACCTCGTTCAGACCTTTTTCTTTTACATGTTTTTCCACTGCCTTTTTCACCATGCCTTTTAAAAAGTATGGAACCTTATTCAGCCTCTCTTCTGCCTCTGTGCTCCAGCCTATTTCTTCCGTATCTTCCTTTTTTTGAGGTTTAATCTTGTAACCGATTTTTCCGGGCTCATATTTGCACCATGGGTCTTCTGCCATTATATCATTCTTTGCTGCATAAGCCCTTGCGCGGCACCCGCCGCAGATATACTCGTATTCGCAGTCGCCGCACCTGCCTGTAAGCTTCGGCCTCCTCATGTTT
>CAKKRA010000193.1:13969-18047 GCA_919902475.1 Nitrospiria bacterium | reverse complement strand
CATGCAAATTCTTTGAGTAAACCTATTATCTTTTCAAGGCTAACCTGCAACAAAATTCAGCGCCTCCAGAAATTTCCTGTATTCCCTATCATCTATCTTCCCTTCACGGCTTTTCAGCGGCCCTCTTTTTGTTGTGCTATTTATCAATGTCCTGAAGTTGCTGTACCAGACACAGGCCTTTTCATAAGCTGATTTGATTTCAGGTATAGCAAGATGACTCTCCCATGAAATACAATCATTAAAGAGAATCTCAAGCCACAAAAGGCTTATACTCTTTTTGTTTTTCAAAACCTCATCTAATGTTTCATCCCCTGTATAAAAAGGGATTATTCTTAATTTCATCTTAACCATAGTTGCCTGCTCTCTTGTAAAAAATCATCCAATTTATTTTATCCTTAACCTTAATTATCTCCCCAGAGTCTTTAAGAAAGACTATATGTATTATATCTTACAATCTATAGACAGTCAATTTTATGACTCCCCTGCCATTATCATGCTCTCCTGAGGTCTTAAAACCTTTTTAAGATATTGCCCTGTATATGAGTGCTCCATTTCTATTATCTCCTCTGGTGTCCCTTCTGCTATTACCTCTCCGCCATTGTCTCCGCCTTCAGGGCCTAAGTCAATTATATAGTCTGCTGTTTTCAGCACATCCATGTTGTGTTCAATCACAACAACGGTATTCCCCATATCAGCAAGCCTGTTTAATACCTCAAGGAGTTTATGGATATCAGCAAAATGCAGCCCAGTAGTAGGCTCATCAAGGATATAGAGCGTCTTTCCTGTTGCCCTCTTAGATAATTCTTTTGACAGCTTCACGCGCTGTGCCTCGCCTCCAGAGAGTGTTGTTGCAGACTGGCCAAGCTTTATGTAGCCGAGGCCAACATCATTTAAGGTCTCAAGCTTTGTTTTTATATGCGGTATATTTTCAAAGAACTCTATTGCCTCAGTTACTGCCATGTCAAGGACATCTGAAATATTCTTTCCTTTGTATCTTATATCCAGTGTCTCGCGGTTGTATCTCTTTCCCTTGCACACCTCGCATGTAACATAAACATCTGGCAGAAAGTGCATCTCTATCTTTATCAGGCCGTCCCCCTGGCACGCCTCGCACCTGCCCCCTTTTACATTAAAGCTGTATCTGCCAGGCTTGTATCCCCTCACCCTTGATTCTGGCAGTTGTGAAAAGAGGTCGCGGATGAATGTAAATATCCCTGTGTAAGTAGCCGGGTTTGAGCGCGGGGTCCTGCCTATTGGAGACTGGTCAATGTTTATTACCTTGTCAATGGCAGATAGACCTTTAATCTCCTTGCAGAGTCCTGCCTTCTCCCTTGAGTTGTATAATCTCTGCGCAAGGTTTTTATAAAGTATCTCTAAGATGAGCGTGCTCTTTCCAGAGCCAGACACGCCTGTGATGCAGGTAAGGATGCCGAGCGGAATCTTAACATCTATGTTTTTGAGATTATTCTCTCTTGCGCCAACAATTGTAACAAAGCCATTGGCCTTTCTTCTCTGAGCAGGGACAGGGATAACGAGCCTGCCTGAGAGATATCTTCCTGTGAGTGAATTTTCATTCTGCATTATCTCATCAGGCTTCCCTTCTGCAATAATCTCACCGCCCTCAACGCCGGCGCCAGGCCCCATATCAATTACATAATCTGCATTCCTTATGGTCTCCTCATCATGTTCAACAACAAGGACACTATTGCCCAAGTCACGCATCTTCTTTAATGTATTTAATAGCCTTACATTGTCCCTCTGATGAAGGCCAACGCTCGGCTCATCAAGGATATATAATACGCCGACAAGGCTTGAGCCAATCTGTGTTGCAAGCCTTATCCTCTGGCCCTCGCCGCCAGAAAGTGTAGACGCAGTCCTGTCAAGTGTAATATAGTCAAGGCCGACATTGACCATGAAGCCGAGCCTTTCCCTGATTTCTTTTAGTATCCTCTGTGCAATAATGGTCTCTTTTTCTGTTAATGGAAGATCAGAAAAAAACTTTAGGGCCTCTTTAATAGAAAGCCTTGTTGCATCTACAATAGATTTTTCATTAATCTTTATTGACAGGCTCTCTGGCTTAAGCCTTGCGCCTTTACAAACAGGGCATGGATGCATTGACATGTATCTTTCTATCTCTTCCCTTATATAGCCTGAGTCTGTCTCTTTAAATCTCCGCTTGAGATTTTCTATTATTCCCTCAAATGCCTTGTAATAGTATTCCCTCTTGCCGTCATTATCGTATGAAAACTTTATCTCCTCGTCTGCAGAGCCATAGAGTATTATCTTTTGATGCTGTGGAGAAAGGTCTTTAAAAGGCGTGCGCAGGTCAAAGCCGTAGTGCTTTGCAAGGGATTCAAGCATCTGGTAATAGTAGACAGAAGAGCGCCTTTCCCAAGGCCTGATTGTCCCTTCCCTTATAGATAGATTCTTATTTGGCACAATCAGGTCTTCATCTATCTCTATCAGGCTGCCTATGCCTAAACATTCAGGACATGCGCCGTAAGGGCTGTTAAATGAAAATATCCTCGGCGCAATCTCAGGGTAGCTTACGCCGCAGTCAATACACGCAAGTTTTTCGCTGAACAAGGCATCTCCTTTATCAGTTGATGCAATGACAATCCCCTCTGCCATTTTTAATGCTGTTTCTATTGAATCTGCGAGCCTCCTCTCAATAGCGGGTTTGATAATAATCCTGTCAACAACAACCTCAATAGTATGTTTTTTATTTTTGTCAATCTTTATACTCTCTGCCTCTGAAAGTTCGTGTATCTTTCCGTCTATTCGCACCCTTACAAAGCCTTCCTTTTTAAGCTGATTAAGCTCTTTTTTGTATTCGCCCTTTCTGCCGCGAATGATGGGTGATAGTATCTGGAGCTTTGTCCCCTCAGGATATGCCATTATGGCATCCACCATCTGCGAGACTGTCTGCGCAGTAATCTCCTTTCCACATTTGTAGCAAAACGGCCTTCCTACCCTTGCAAATAGTACGCGGAGATAGTCGTATATCTCTGTTACTGTGCCTACAGTTGAACGGGGATTAGCGCTTGTTGTCTTCTGCTCAATGGATATGGCAGGAGAAAGGCCTTCAATAGAATCCACATCAGGCTTGTCCATCTGCTCCAAGAACTGCCTTGCATAAGCAGAAAGGGATTCAACATACCTCCTCTGCCCCTCTGCATAAATTGTATCAAAGGCAAGTGAGGATTTTCCAGAGCCGCTCAGGCCTGTAATAACAACAAGCCTGTCCCTCGGAATCTCTACATTAATATTTTTTAGATTGTGCTCTCTGGCGCCCTTTATGATTAGTTTTTTTTCTTGCATAAAAATATCCGATAACTGTAGGGGCGAGGCAACCTCGCCCCTACACATGGTGAATTTTATAATATAACATTATCTGTGTATTTTAGTAAACAGGAAAGATAATATCAAGGGCCTTTATCTTTCTATGGAGGTGGCTTCTGTCAAGCTGAAGGACATTTGCTGTCTTTGATATGTTCCAGTCATTCTCTTTAAGAATAGTTGTAATGTATTCCTTCTCAAAGTCATTTACAGCATCTTTGAATGAATCATATCTCTTTACCTCATGCGCAGCAGCATCCTGAAGGCTTATATCACCCTTTAATGATTTTGGGATGTCAGAAATGGCAACAACAGGCGACTTGGTCATAATCATCAGGCGCTCAACTATATTTTTCAATTCCCTTACATTGCCAGGCCAGTTATATTCCTGAAACACCTTTATTACATCCTCTGCGATCTTCTTTGGCTTCATTCCGTATTCACGGGAAAATTCCATTAAAAAGTGCTCGATGAGTAAAGGCATATCCTCTTTTCTTTCACGCACAGGCGGGACATGCAGGGGTATTACATTTAATCTGTAGAAGAGGTCTTCCCTGAAACTTCCCTTTTTTATCTCCTCTTTCAGATTCTTATTTGATGCTGCAATAACCCTTACATCCACCCTGATTGTCTTTGCGCCGCCTACCCTCTGAAATTCCTGCTCCTGCAGTACACGGAGCACCTTTGCCTGAGTAGCAAGACTCATGTCTCCTATCTCGTCTAAAAATATTGTGCCGCC
>CAKKRA010000193.1:0-13959 GCA_919902475.1 Nitrospiria bacterium | reverse complement strand
GTGCCGCCGTCTGCCTGCTCAAATTTTCCCCTCTTCATTGCAGTTGCCCCTGTAAAGGCGCCCTTTTCATGGCCAAAGAGCTCGCTCTCTATAAGCGTATCAGGGATAGCTGCGCAGTTCACCTCTACAAAAGGCTTGCCCCTTCTTGGGCTTTCATTATGAATGCTCCTTGCAACCAATTCCTTTCCTGTGCCGTTTTCACCTGATATCAGCACCCTGCTGCTGCTTGGTCCTGCGATCTTTATCTGTTCTTTCAACTGCTCCATCTTTTCACTGCTGCCTATCAATTCATACTTCTTCTCTATCTTCTGCCTTAATAATAGATTGTCCTCTTCAAGCCTTTGACGGTCAATAGCATGTTTTACAATCAGAGAGACCTTTTCCATTGAAAGAGGCTTTTCTATAAAATCGTATGCGCCGAGCTTTGTTGCCTTTACTGCTGTCTCTATTGTGCCGTGTCCTGACATCATTATTACTATAACCTCAGGCTGATGCTCCTTTATCTTTTTTAAGACCTCAATTCCGTCAATATCAGGAAGCCAGATATCAAGGAGAACAACCAACGGCGCATCTTCTCTTACAAGCCGCAGCGCATCTGTTCCATTCGCAGCAGTGGATACTTCATAACCCTCATCCTGCAAAATAGGAGAGAGTGTCTGAAGGATATTTTTTTCGTCATCTACTATTAAGATATGCTCTGGCATAAGGTAATTCCTTTATGCTGCCTTGACAGGCAGTTCAATTATAAATGTTGTTCCCTTTGGCTTATTGTCAGCTACACGAATATATCCGCTATGTTCTGAGACAATCCTGTTGACAATGGCAAGGCCTAAACCAGTCCCTGTCTTCTTCTTTGAGAAATAGGGAAGGAATAATTTGTCCTTATCATCAGGATTTATTCCGACACCATCATCTGACACCTCTACCTTTACAAGTTTCAGACTGTCATCGTAAAATGTATTGATCCATACTGTGCCCTTGCTGTTCATTGCCTCAACAGCATTTTCAAAAAGATTCACAAATACCCTCTTCATCTGCTCCCTATCTACATTGATGACAGGGATATTGCCTCCAAAATTATTTATGATCCTGATATCCTTGTGCGCGCCCTTGTAGAGCAGAATGACCTCGTTTATTATCTCATGCAGGTTATTCAGAGAAGGCATGGCAGCAGGCATCCTCGCAAAATTGGAAAATTCATTTACAAGGGTCTTGATGCTGTTGACCTCCTGAACAATGGTGTTTGTGCATTCATCAAAAATCTTGTTAAAGTCAGGCGACTTTTCAAAGAACTTTTTTCTGAGCCTCTGTGCAGAAAGCTGTATAGGCGTCAAGGGATTTTTTATCTCGTGTGCAATCCTTTTTGCCACCTCCTGCCATGCGGCAACCCTCTGCGCCTTGATAAGCTCAGAGAGGTCTTCAAAAACAATTACTAAGCCGAGATATTTATTGTCCTCATCCATCAGTGTTGTAATGCTTAATCCTAACCTTAAGAGTTTGTTGCCAAGCTCAATCTGAAACTCCTCTTCTATTGCTGTCTTGCTGAGTGATCTCATCTTGTTTATAAGCTCCTGCACCTTATCAATGGGCAGAAGGCTAAGCGCGGACTGATAATGCCTGCCGATAACATTCGCTGACGGAATGCCGAGTATCTTCTCTGCTGAGGCATTAAATGTTGTAATCACACCGTCGTTGTTTACTGAGATAACACCGGTTGCAATGCTTTCCAGAACAGTCTCTATATACGCCCTTCTCCGTTCAAGCTCTATATTTCCCTTTTGCAGGGAGATATTTGCCACTTCAAGCCTCTCCTTGCCTAATTTAAGGTCGTCTGTCATCTTGTTAAAGGAATTTACAAGCATCCCAATCTCATCCTTTGCCTTAACATCTATCTTAAAATCCCAGTCCCCCTGAGCAATGGCCTGCGTGCCCTCTGCCAATTTCTGTATCGGCACTGTTATATCTTTTGCAAGGTGAAAGCCAAACCATGTCCCTGCAAAGATTATGATAAGGGTGATAAGAAGAAAGACCATCAGATAGCTTCCCTTTATAGGATTTTTAAATGCCTTTAGCTGTTTGTAGCCTTCGTAGGCATTTGTAATCTCCTCCATCTTGTTGACAAGGCTCTGGGGTATATAATAATTCACAACTACAACGCCAACAATGTCCTTATAATTAAAGGATGAGTATATCGGCACAACGCCGCGTATTATATCACCCCTCTTTACAGACTGGATATTTGTGCTCTCCTTGCCCTTTAACCCTGTCTTTATAAGGTCTGATTTCGGGCTCACAAAAGAGCCTTCTGGAATCTGCGGATTTATTACCTTAACAAGCTCCTCTGCCTGTGCGCTGAATATCTCAACAACGCCAAGATTATATTCCTCTGCCTTCTTATTTACTATCTCTTTCAGGTTATCCCTGTTTTGTTCGTTTATAAGCTCTCCCTCTGTAATTATCCTGCTTATCTGCTTTGAATAATAAAGGGCATTCTCCTGAGAATTCTGATAATATGTCTGGGCAACCTCAAGGGAGTTCTTTAAAGAATTCTCAACCTGTATATTAAACCAGCTTTCAATAACATTAGTGAGAAGGCCGCTTGCAAAGAAAAAGAGGATGGTGGATGGAATAAGAACCGCTGATACAAAGTAGAAAACCAGCCTTGTCCTGAACTTGGCGCCCATTATATTCTGTTTTCTTTCAAGGTATAGCTTTATAAAGTTCCTTGAAAGTAAAAGGACAAGGACTATTAAGAGAATAAGGTTAACATTAAGAAGGGCAAAAACAATTATATTATTTGCAAGGTGTGATGGCCCTTCAATTTTCTGGAAAAAAATCACTATTGCCGTCAGGATAACAGTCAAAACAAAGAAGGCGAGCGATATCCACAGCGGCCTGAGGCTACTTTTCATTTACCTTCTCCAGCTTAAAGGCAGGTGAATCATACCATGAAGTATTGATATCAGAAAAAGGGATAAAGAACAAAAAGTAATCAAGAAAGAAGGGCAGTTTTGTATCCTTTATCTCTGCCTTTATGCTTACATAATATTCCTCATCTGACTCTAAGGCCTTCTTTGGCGAAACCACTGCATTTTCTATCTTTGAAACAGCAGTCTTTATTTCGTCATAGCTCTGTGTGACTTTCTCCCTATTTCCGTTGCCGCGTGTTATTAAAGTATACTGCTTTTTAAGGACATCATGCTTAATGGTATATTCTATATCTTTTGAAACAACATCCTCATCAAACCATGTGCTTCTCTTCTTTTTTAAGATTGCGCTGTATATAATATCCTTTTGTATCCCATTTTTTATTGCATCCTCAATATCCTTGTTAAGGCCGTCTATCAGCTTTGCGGAAACAGATATCTCCTCTTTGCCTAATGTTACCTTGACATCAGTTATCCTTTCCTCACCAGCAAAGGCGGTATTCAAAAAATACGACAGAGAAATTACAGAACCTAAGATAAATACAAGGTAAATCCTTTTCAGTTTCAACTATCCCCTCCCCTTTTCAAAATCGCTCTGCCATTCCTTCTGAAAAACCTCGTATGGAATTGACAAACCATCCCTCATTGCCTCATCTATAGTCTTGTTTTTGCCCAGTTCCTCAAGAACCCTTTTTACATTGTACATACCGTAACGGTCTATCATAAACTCAACAATGGCAAGACTGACAGAATATGCTACATGGGACTGGGCGCTGCTGAATCCCATAAATGAGCCCTCAAGATTCCTTACAGGTATTACAACCTTATTCTTCTGAAGGGCTTTAATCATCTCCCGCCTGTAATCCAGCTTGTCTTTGTCCTCAAAGTACTGCGCAAGTCCTTCGTTCAGCCATGTAGGACATCTTCCCTCCTTTACAATAGACCTGACAAGGGCGTGCACATACTCATGGTAGAGGTTTCTTTTCAACTGCGTCATGTCATTATTATAACCGCTGATAGGAATCCTGATCTTTCCATCATACAGAGCGCCTGCCCATGAAGGAGACCTTGTTACATCCCTGAACTGCTGCTTTGTATATAAATATACAATGACCTCTGTCTCAGGATAGATAGAAATCTCCCTTCCTATCTCTCTGTAGGCGTCCTCTAATATTGATAACACAATCCTGCCTACTTCCCTCTCCTCTTGTCCTTCAAATCTTATTGTAAAATGGCTTGTAAGCTCCTTTGTAAATTTTTCATTTGTATCCTTCTCCCTATTTGCCTTTGAGAGAAAATATCTTGCCTTCTGGTCAGATGGGTCAATGCTAAGAACCTTTTCCCAGTATGGAACGGCCTTTGCAACATCATCATTTTTATAATAGATATCTGCAAGCAGATGATATGCCTCAACAAGATTAGGGTCAAGTGCAGCGGCGCTATTCAATGCATCTGCAGCCTCTGTATTTTTATTCAACTGAAGGTATGCAGAGCCCATGCCAAGGAATAGCTTAGAGTCTTCATTAAAATATCTTATAGCATTTTTAAAGTCATCAACAGCGTCCTTATAATTGCCTGTCTCAGCCTTTTTTGCTGCTATTACACCGTATGTTGCAGAGATTGCTTTTTTAATTTCCTGATTAGCAGGATTTTTTTCCAAGGCCATTTTAAGGCTTTCCACTGCATTCTGAAATTTACCATTCAGGATATAATCCTTGCTGTCCTGAAGATGCTTCTGGATTGCAGGGTCAGCAGCAGTAATGTTTTGAACAGTATCTTCAGCCGCCTTTGGCAAAGCAATAGTTGTTTTATTAGACTGTACAGGCTGGCTATCCTGAGCCTTATCAGGAATTAATGCCTCTTTTTGCACACTGGGTCTAAAATCAATCCTTTGATAAATAACAAAGGCAAGGAAGGCAAATATAATTCCAGCGAGGCTGCCTATAATTATTACTCCTGCCCGTGGTCTCTCGCTCCTCTTCTTAATGTCCATTGCAATATCTGCACTGCTTGAACCGCTTGAGCTGTCATTTGAGTTAGTTGAACTATCCATTTTTTTATCAGTCTCTTCAATAGGCATCTTTGCAGCTAAGTTGGCATTGCATTTTGGGCATATCTCTGTGCCGTCAGGCAGATTTGCATAGCAGCTTTTGCAAAACATTTAGTTATCCTCCAAAGCATATCATTTTAATTTAATGATCATTTTCAGCGTGAACTTTAAAACGCATGGCCCAGGGTAAAATGCCACTCCCCTTCATCTTCCCCAATTTCTTTGACCAGCTTATATCCGTAATCAAAGCGGAGAGGGCCGATAGGCGTATTATACCTTATTCCAGCGCCAATTGTATATTTTAAATCTTGAAATTCAAAATCACGATAGGTGAGCCATACATTGCCGCCGTCCGTAAAAAGGACCAATCCTAAATTATATGGAAGAAAAAACCTCAACTCAGCATTTAGTATCAGCATTGCATTTCCGCCTGTTGGTGTGCCTAAATAACCTTTGGGACCAAGGTAATCCTGACGATAGCCTCTGACAGTTGTCCTGCCGCCAGCAAAGAATCTTTCGGTAATAGGCATCTCTTCTGAATCGTTGAGGCCGGTGCCGATGCCGATGCCGCCCCTTCCAGATAATGCAAAGACAAGCCATTTAAAAGGCGCATAATACCATGTTGTCTGAAGGATCGCCTTAATAAATTCTGCCTCAGAGCCGAGATAATCAGCAGCATTTTTAACCGAGAGACCGTGTATAGAGCCTGATGTGGGGTTAAAGGGATTATTCCTGAAATCAACTATTATGGACGGATTCAAGCTGCTTATGGCAACAAAGCCTATATCCTCTGGGGCAAGGACTGCGTCAGGCTTGACATTATACAGCTCCACATTTTCATATTGATACAGCAGGGATCCTTTTATATTGTCTGTGAAGCTTTTATCAATGCCTGAGATTATGCTGAATTTTCTTAATTGGTAGCCAGTCTTTTCTTCTGTCTGATAACCCACGCCTTCTCTCGCATCAATATTATAATTGAACAGCCACGGCTCCCTAAAGCCGATAAAAAATTTTGTCTCTATCGCGCTTGCCTCAGCCCTTATATTTGCCTGCCTATTATATCCCCAGAGGTTTTTGTGCGAGACCTCAACAAAACCCCTCAGCCTCTCCACATCACCGATGCCAACGCCAAATTCCACTGCGCCGGCATCTCTCTCCTTTACAGAGATCTGAATATCCCTCACATACTCCTTTTGCTCTGCCTCATCCTTCTTAATCTCCTTTACAGGTCCTATCTTAACCTCACTGAATATGCCGAGCCTGTAAAGTTTGCGCTGGCTCTTTAATATCTTCTCATAATCATAAGGCTCCTCTGAATGTATAAGAAGCTCTCTGAATACCACCTTATCATTTGTTGATACATTTCCAGCAAGCGATATCCTGCCAAAAACTACCGCCTTGTCTTCGTTTATTGTATAAATCAGCTCTATCATCTGCTTGTCTTCTTTTGAAGAACGTTTCAGATCAACAGTGGCATAGATATAGCCCTTTCTTGAATAGAGCGCCAATATATTAAATTTGTCTTCATTTGCCTGCGCCTCAATATATGACTTCCCCTCCCTGCTTTTCATTGCCTTAATTATATCATCTAAACTATAGACGCTATTTCCCTTTACAATTATCTTGTCTATTGTGGTCTTTGGCCCTTCTGAAATAGCAATAACAATCTCCATTTCCGTCTTGTCTTCATTCAGGATAATTTTCCTCTCTGAAATCTTTGCCTCTGTAAAACCATTCTGCCTGTAAAGGCCGATAATCGCCTCCATATCCTTTTCTATTATTTCATCTTGCAAGATTCCTCTGGAAAATATGCCTGCCTTTTTGGTATTCATTACAGCCATTATCTTCTTTGCCTTTATAGACTCGTTGCTTTTAATTAAAATATCTTTTATGTAAATCTTATTCCCCTCGTTTATCTTAAAATCTATTATAACCTCGTTCTTATCCAGATTCTCTTTTATGCTGTAATTCACCTTGGCAAGATAAAACCCCTTTGAACGATAAAGCGCTTCCATCCTCTTAACGCTTCCCAATATGATATCCTCATCATAGCTTCTGTCTTCATATATAAGAAGCTCCTTCTTCAATTCATTGGCAAAGATATCTGTATTCCCTTCAAAATTAACTATAACATGGATGCCAGCGTCTATATGAATAATAATTGAGACCTCGTTGTTTTCTTCATCGTAATAGGCCCTCTTTGGAGATATTACTGAACTGATATATCCTTCCTTAATATAATAATCCTCAAGCAGTTTTATATCCTCGTCTAATTGAATCTCATCATAAGGGAGATCCTTCCATATCTTTAGTATGTTAGAGAGGGTAATATCACTGAAGACCTTGTCTCCTGTAAACTCTATCTTTGCAACCTTTGCCCTGAAACCCTCTTTAATCTGAAAAACCGCAACAATCTGATCAGGCCTCTTTTTTTGCATCACATTTGCCTCAACCTCTGCCTTAAAAAAACCCTTTGCCTTATAATAATTGACAACCGCCTCTTGATTCTCCATTAATCTGCTTTGAATATATTCATCGCCCCTTTTTATCTTAATTACACTTAACAGCTCTTTTTTTGAAATAATTGCATTGCCTTCTGTCTGTATATCGGATATCAATACCTTATTTGCTTTCTGCTTGCCTTCAGGGTCATCATCGCCGGCAGCATTAACCATCAATGGCAATAAAAGGATAAAGATTGTTAAGATTATAGTCCTCTTCAAAACCACCCCTTATTTGAATTCAATGCGGAACTTGATATCAGCCCCGAGCCTTCCGCTCTCATCGCGTTCGCCGACTAAGGATATGTTATTGTTAAGCATATATTCTATTGAAATCAACTGCTCCTCAGTAGTAGCCAAATTCGTCGAATATATTACATAAAGGCTGTCTTCCCAGAATCGCCTGCTCACTGTAAGCCTCGGCCCTGCAGACGCCTTTGATGAAGAATAGTACGGGTCAACCTGAAACCTCTCAAATCCCATAATCTCAGCAACATGCTCCTCTATAATATCCTGAACCTGTCCTGTTGCAAATGAAGCCGCCTCTGTAGTCCCTATCATACGTTCTGTGCCTGCAAGCTCTTCAGTTGTCTTGCCTAATGTCAGCAAGGCAAGGATATCAGTCTCGCTCAACGGCGGGTCAGAAATAAGGGTGAGATTAAAATTATCAAGGGTGCCTGTAAGGTTAAGGTTAATCTGATACTTCCTGACCTTTGATGATGCATGGATATCAAATATAGGATTGATCTTTTCAGGGTCAGTAAAATCTACCCGGCCTGAAATCACCTTAAACCTGTTCTTCCTGAAATAGACCTCGCCGTCTATTGCCTCTATCTTTCCGACTATAATCGGCCTATTGATAGTCCCTATAAGGATTACATCTATCTCAAGCGGAAGCTTCGCAGTATTATTATTAATCCAGATATTCTCTTTTCCATTTATCTGAATGTTTAGAGCTGTATCGCCAAAGAGAGGCACCTCTCCCTTTGCAGGCTGGCGCGCCTTCTGAAACTCCAGCAATGCGCTTTTCCAATCTATCCTCCTTCTGTATATGCCTTTCTTGATCAGTATATTGCCTTTTGCTAATTTATTCTTTTCATCACCTTGTATGGATATATTCGCATCAAGTACAGATGAAAATCCTTCAGGATACATAAAGCGGGCGTTTGATATAATGAAATTCATTTCAAACTGGCCAAATTTAAAGCCGCTCAGCTCCATGCGTCCTGTGCCTTTTATTGTGCCGCCTCCGATTACACCCTCAAATTGCTCCATCAGAATCTGTTTCTCATTTAAAAATAGCCCAATATTAACCTTTTCAATACGCTGCGCAAGCGTCTTGCTCCTTAATGCGCCGTCCTTTATGGTTAATGCGCCTCTGACCCTCGGTTCCAGCCAGTCGCCTGAAAGCATAACTGCCATATATGCCTTGCCCCTGCTGTATTCAAGCTCCTTTGTAAAGAGCGTTGTTACCTTCATATCAGCCTCTCCTGAAAGGCTTAAGTTAAATTCCTTAAATGGCCTGAATCTTCCTGAAAGGCTAAAAGATGTGTCATCGCCCTTTATCTTAAAAGAGTCTATTATCACCTCCTCGCCTATATAATTCGCAACAACTGGGCTGTCATTATAAATCTTATAGCCCGCAATATCAGCGCTCAGGCTGCTTAAGTTAAGAAAGGCAGTGGCATTCTGGATATTTTTTAAAGAGCCTTTTAAATCCATCTTTCCTGTTGCAGAGAGCGGCATATTTAAAAATGGTTCAGGCTTAAACATGCTTATAAAATTATTTATCGGAGCATCAATTAATTCAATCTCTGATTTAAAGGGCATATCATTTCTTAATTCTATCTCCCCATTTATAAAACCGCTGTTATTGAACAGGGAGGCGTCTAATTCAAAAACCATATCTTTAATCCCAAACTCTATTGCTCCGCCGCCTAAATCCCTGCCGCCTGATAGGATTTTTTCAAATACTATCTTGCCGTCTATTTCAGGCCTTTTAAAGTCACCCTCGCCATTTAAATCAAGCCTGAAGCCCCCGTTAAGAGGAAGCTCTCCTATGCTGTTTATCAAGGCTATATCCTTCAGCTCTATATTAGACGAGGTAAGGTGTGCAGACCATCCTGCTTTATCATTTTTACTATTCTTGAAACCTATAAATCCGGTTCCATTCAGGGTGCTCTTGTCATTCTTTATTAATATCTTTGGAAAGGCTATCTTCTCTGTATCAAGATGCGCTGTTACAATAGCGCTGTCAAAGCGCTGACCATAGGCAGATCCTGAGCTAACACTAAGGCTGCCATCGCCTGTAAAATCCTTTTTTGTGCCTTTAAAGGTAAGGATACCCGATGCCTTCATATCAATGGGTATCTCCTTATAAAACACAGAGACAATATCCTTTGGGCTCCCATCCTTTATATCTGCCCTTAAATCAAAATAAGGCTCAGGAAAGGTGATAGCGCCGTTTATCTCATATCTTGATTCGTCTTTTTCTATTAATATATCCTCTGCCTTCAGAACAGTGCTGCTATAATGCACCCTGCCAGAGGCGCTGATTGCAGAAACATCCTTTACCCTTCCGTTCTTAATAGAAACCTTGCCATCAAAGGACGGCTCTGATAATGAACCGAATATATCTCCAGATAAAGACATCTGGCCTGATGCATGGGGATAGTTAAAGGCGTTTGCAAGCTCTTTTATATCATCTGATAAAAGCACAGCAGACAGTCTTAGTGTCTTATCCTCATTAATCACGCCTGAAAGATTAAGAGAAGCCTTTTCAGATGTCATTTTAAATTTATTAACAGTTAATATGCTGTTTTTAAGTTCAAGGCTTGAGTTTAATTCCTTTATAATCGCCGCAGCCTTATTAAAACCCTTCTGTTCACTATCAGATGATTTAAATCTGCCTGATATCTCTGCTATCACAGAGATATCTTTCCTTTCAAAACCCTTTCCTGAAAATTTTGCATTAAGATCTATCTCCTTTTTTATATCAGGCAGACCCTTTACCATGGCTGACAGGATTGGGTCAGGGTCCACGCCCTTCATATCCAATATCCCTTTATATGCAAGAACATCATCTGTAAAGTATACATCCAAATTTCCAGATGCAGCGCCATTTAGGATATCCCCTTTTATAGAGGATATGTAAAGCCTCTTATCTTTATAAATGCCTTTTGCAAGAACAGCTCCAATAACATTATCATTGATATTTATGTTCCTGAGAGAAACCTCAGCCTCTCTCATCTGCAAGAGGTTGACATTACCCTCTAATCCCTTTGAATGATATGAAGCAGAGTTTATATTCAGCATTATATTATTCACACTAAATACGGCTTTATGGTTTCTGAGAAAGATGTCAATCTTGTCATCAATACTTATGCCGCTTACCCTGCCTGCTATAGCCCTCTTTTTGCTGTCAATGTCAATAATGCCGTTCTCTACTGTCCATCTCTTGATCACCTTTTTTATCAACGGTTTCCTGATAAGCTCTAAGGTCTTCTGAATAAGGACTGAATAATTATCGCCTGAGGCCGCATCCTCTTCCAACCATATACTGGGATTCTTAATCTGAATCCTGTTTACAAAAAATGTCTTGTATAAGAGGGCAGATGCCCTGAAATATATCCTTACTCTTTCCACATGAAAAATATTCTTATTCTTAAACAGAGGTTTGTTAGAAACAGAAAAGTTCTTTATCACTAAATAGGTTGGAAATATATGGAAGGTGAGGCTTTCTATTGTAACTGGCTGTCCTAAATTCTTTTCAAGCCATACCGCTGCGCGTCCTTTTATAAGATTTGACACATAACCGCTCTTTAGAATTATATTTGTGCCTATAACCGAAAACAGGATTAAAAAGGCTAATATAATAATCCCCTTTTTTATCCTCCTGCGCCTCTTCAAGATAATGCCCTCCTGCTGCAGATTTATTTGCCGGGAGACTTCTTTGCCAATTCCACATATTTCATCCTTAGGTTAAACAGGAGATTCTTCATTAACGCATCTTCGTCATTTGTCAGATTTCCTTTTGTCTTTTCCTCCAAGACAGACAGCAAATCAATGGTCTCCTTTGCCTGATGCAGATTACCCCCCTTTTCACCTGTAAACGGATCCGTCTCCTCGCCTAACTGAATGAGCGCTGAATGGGCCAATGAATATATAAAGGAGCTGAAATCTATATGTGGAAGCCTCTCTCCAAAATCTTTCTTGTGTTCGCCTTCTTTGATTTTTGCCTCTTTTTTCACTGTATCCTCAGCAGGTCTTTCCTGCTCCTCATCAAATCTTGCCCTTTTATCTGAAACCTTAAAACCTTTTTCATCTTCCACCTTTTACCACCTCCAAACCTTTTTCCCCTCACCCTTCCCTCTCCCCGGAGGGGAGAGGGTTATTCCTTTGCTTCCTCTCCCCTATGAGTTGAGGACTATTCCATTAATTCCTCTCCCCTGTGGGGAGAGGACTAAGGTGAGGGGGTTTTACTCTGTCGTAAATGTTATAAACGAACTTATGCCTTCAGCGTTCTTTAATCTTGTCTGTATATTCTGCGCATCAGGCCTTGTTGAAAACCTGCCGATCCTGACCCTGTACCAGACGCCTTTAGCTGGGATGGTTACAGGCACTATATACGGCTCGTATCCCTTTTTCTTCAGGCTTCCTGCAACATCCTCTGCCTTATCCTTCTCCTTAAAAGCTGCTATCTGCAGGGTGAATCGTTTCTCTTTGGAAGAGTCATCCCCTTTTATCTTCTCCTTCTTTGCAGTTTTATTCTTTACCTCTGCCTTTGATTTTTCTTTCTGCTTTTTCTCTTCCTTATTATCTGACTTCTCCGTTTTCTGGCTTTTTTCTGCTGTCTTCTGTTTTTTTTCTTCTTTCTTCTGATCTTTGTCTTCTGCCTTTTTCTCTTTTTCCTCTTTCTTTTGCGCCTTCTCTTCTGTTTTCTGCTGCTTCAATGGAGAAGGCTCTTTGCCGTTCTGAAGGGTTTTATAAAATGTAAGGTCTTCCTTCTCCTCGCCTACAATTGGATTCTTTTTCTTGGCATCATCGCCCTTTCTGTCTGGATCAACCTTTCTTAATGCAGCCTCTTTTTCAGACATCGGAAGCAGTGTCTTAGCCGCATCTTTTGCAAAGAACCATTTATCAGCAATAAAACCGACTATAAAAAAGAATATTGCAATAAAGAAAAATGCAATAAACAGCCTTATTCCTTTAGAACCTTCCCTCTCCCTTATCATCAATTACCTCATATAATCAGCATTGCATCGCCGTAACTATAAAACCTGTATCTAAGTTTTACTGCCTCATCGTAAGCCCTTAGCATCAGCTCCCTGCCTGCAAAAGCAGAGACAAGCATAAGCAGTGTTGACTTTGGAAGATGAAAATTTGTTAATAACGCATCTGCTATCTTAAATCTATACGGAGGATGGATGAAAAGTTCTGAATACCCACCCCCTGCATTAAGCATACCTGAATCATCAACAGCGGACTCCAGCGCCTTTGCAGATGTTGTCCCTACTGCAATTATCCTTCCCTTTTTTGCCTTTACCTTGTTAACTGCCTTTGCAGCATCCTCTGTTATCCTGAAATATTCAGGCTCCATCCTGTGTTCAGAGATATTATCACATTTTACAGGCTGAAATGTCCCTGGCCCAACATGAAGGGTTACCTCTTTGATCCTTGCACCCTTTTTCTTAATCTTGCTGAGCAGAGCATCTGAAAAATGAAGTCCTGCAGTCGGCGCTGCAACCGCCCCTTTTATCTTTGCGTAAACAGTCTGATACCTTCTTTTATCAGATATTGCAGCGTCCCTTTTTATATACGGCGGCAGAGGCACCTTGCCAAGCCTTTCTAATCTCTCCTCTAATCCTTTAATCTCATCAAACCTTATTATTTTCCTGCCTGAGCATAAATCCTCTTCAGCCTTTGCCTTTAATCCATCATCAAATACAATATCCTCAGCCTTCTTAAGTTTACCGCCTACCTGACACTCCCACCTTCCATCTCCAAGCGCCTTTAACAAAAGCGCCTCAATCCTGCCTCCTGTAATCTTCTTGCCAAATAGACGCGCTGGAAAGACCTTTGTATTATTCAGGATAAAGAGGTCATCTTTATTAAGATAATCAATTACATCAGAAAACCGCCTATGTTCAATGCTTCCGTTCTCTCTATAAAGTATTAATAACCTTGAATCAGTCCGTCTCTTTGCTGGATATTGTGCTATCAACTCCTTTGGCAGGAAATAATCAAAATCCGATAACTGCATTTATTTAATAATAACATAATCATTTCAGTGTATCAAGACTATCTTCTGGCATATGTAAAGAACACATAAACTATCCATATCTATAGCATATAAATTGTTTGGTTAGAATAAATGGCTTTGTTAATCAATTTATACATCATAAGTTCCATAAGTAATTGCACCACTTTGATCTTCCCCCGTTTTCACGGACACAGAGTTAAGTTAGGCTGCCATAGC
>CAKKRA010000192.1 GCA_919902475.1 Nitrospiria bacterium | reverse complement strand
TGATGCTGATAGGATGCCATTTTGGAACATTCTTTACACAATAAGAAATAGTATCAGTTATTAACCTTATGGATGGTCTTGGCGGATATATCCACTCCTTCTGTGCAATGTATTCTTTTAAAATATCATTCTGGATTGTACCGCCGAGCTGTGATAATTGTATCCCTCTTTTTTCAGCAAGCGCAATATACATTGCAAAGATAACAGACGCTGGCGCATTGATGGTCATTGACGTTGTTATCTTATCAAGGGGGATATCTTTAAAAAGCCGCTCCATATCAGATAGCGAATCAATGGCAACACCGCATCTGCCAACCTCACCTGTTGAGCGCGGATGGTCAGAGTCATAGCCCATTAGTGTCGGAAGGTCAAAGGCAACGCTCAGGCCTGTCTGCCCTTTTTTAAGCAGATATTTGAATCTCTTGTTTGTTTCATCTGCTGTGCCGTATCCTGCGAATTCCCGCATAGTCCAGATGCGGCCACGGTACATAGATGGATAGGTTCCCCTTGTAAAGGGATATTCACCGGGAAAGCCAATATCTTTGATATAATCAAGGTCAGATATGTCAGAAGGAGCATAGAGCAGCTCGTCTATCGGCAGGTTGGATACTGTTGTAAAGGCGGGAAGGCGCTCAGGCAGCAATTTCAGATTCGGCCTGAGAACATTCTGAATCCAACTGTTTTTCCCAGTCCTTATTTTTTCAGTCCTTTTATTTTTTATCATCACCACCTTGTCAGGCGGGGAGCTTTACATATTTTTTTATTGCCTTAATAAGGTCATTGGGATTAAATGGTTTTACAAGATATTCATTCGCTCCCTGCTTCAGCCCCCACACCTTGTCGCTTGTCTGATTCTTGGACGAAACCATTATAATTGGAATATCTTTATACGCAGGGTCTTTTCTCATATCCCTGCAGACCTGATAGCCGTTCTTTTTGGGCATAATAATATCTATTACAGCAGCATCAAATTTTTCAACACGCATCTTATATTCAGCAGCCTCTCCATCCATAACAGTAACAGTGTCGTAGCCTGCCTCTTTCAATGCCATTTCAACAAGCTGAAGCTCTGAATAGCTGTCGTCAGCAATCAGCACCCTCGGTTTGCTGTGATCTGATGCAGAAACACGTAATTGCCTGCCAACCTCTGCCTGCAATACATGCTCTTTTATCGGCGGCGGCGTATAGACATTCGCAGCCTTCTTCTCCTCTGTCTTTTGTTCAATGAATTTCTTTGGCGGGTCATTTATCATAGATGTATAGAGAGAAACAATGGCCTTCATTATCTCCCTTGCAACATCTAATTTTGTCTTTCCTTTAATCTCAAGGCTCTTAACCTTTCTTTCAAACTGTTCAAGAAACATATCTATAATATATCCCTTGACCTCGTGCTGGGGTGTGGGCTGCAGCAAGGGTATCTGTATGCCTTTTAGCGTAAGGTGTCCCTGAACCTCTCTGAAAAGAGTCGGCGATTTGTGTATTAAAATAATTTCAGACGGCTTGTCATTTGCATTTATAAGGGCATTTGTAATTGCATTGGAGATTAACGCAGCATCTTCCCTTTCCCCTACATCGCTCCCAACAACCCGTCCTGTTTCAAGCTCCATTACTATCTCCCAATTAAAGGAGTATCCTTCGCCAAGAAAAGAAATAAGGATATTTTTTCCTTTTACAATCCAATGTGCTTCCATTTTTTCTCTTTCCATAATATTAACACCTCACCTTTCTTTAAAACAGGGTTTACATTCTTATTCTTTCTACAACCCCATGCCGTTCTCTATACTGGCCTCCCTCTCTGAATACCCCCTCTTTTATAATTACAATCTGCGGTCTTTGCTGCGGACAGGATGTAATCCCCATAATCCTTCCGCCATAAAAAGGCCTTGTGCAGGATAAAGTTTTATCAGCAGGGTCAATCTCAAGTGAAACGGATCCTGACAATATCCCTGTATCAAACCTCTGGGCTATCCTCGGCATCACATCGCATCCAAATATTGTCTCACCTGTAAAAATAATCTCTGGCCTTTTTTGTTCAATTATACCAGAAACCGCCTTTACAATGGAAGCTATTTTATAAGAAGTTGTATTTATACCCTCTAAAAGCAGAACTTCATCCGCCCCGAGGCTTATTGCCTCTTTTGCTAAATTTTCATCACTTGCAAAAATTATCAGCCAAACACTAACACCAACAACATCTGCAAACTCCCTTGCCTTGCCTAATATCTCTTTGCTCAACTTTGTAATGCCTGCTTTGTCTGTCTCTCCAATCACAAGGATATTGCTGTAGCTGATACTCTTTTGCAGTATTTCACCTGATTCGCTTACCTCAATTATTGCGCCAAGAGGGCAGCTATCTATGCAGATGCCGCAGTGAACGCAGCTTTCAAAGAGCACTGCCTTGTCGCCTTCCATACCTATTGCAGCATAAGGGCAGGAAGGGATGCAGAGCTGGCAGCCATTGCATTTTTCTGGAATGATTTTTATCGGCATATATTAATAAAACAAAACGAAGCGGAGACAGGGGGAAACGGTGAAACGGAGATAAAAACTTCCCCGATTCACCCCTTCTCCGGTTCTCCGGTTCGTTTCCAAATTTAGGATTTCCCTCTTTTCTTCATCTCCTCGTCTTTTAGAACCCTTCTCAACACCTTCCCTATCATTGTCTTTGGCAGCTCTTTTCTGAATTCTATTTCCTTTGGCACCTTGAATTTAGCAAGATTTTTTTTGCAGTGTTCTATTATCTCTTCGTCAGATGAGGTTTCGCCGTTCTTTAAAACAATATACGCCTTTATCATCTCACCTTTAAATTCTTCGGGTATGCCGACGACAACAACATCCTGCACCTTATGATGCCTGAATATAACCTCCTCAACCTCCTTTGGATACACATTCTCGCCAACAGTTTTTATCATATCCTTCTTGCGCTCTTCTATATAAAAGAAGCCGTCCTCATCCATTCTCGCTACATCGCCTGTATAAAGCCATCCGTCTCTTATGGTATTTGCAGTCTCATCAAGCTTATTCCAGTATCCCTTCATTACCTGCGGGCCTTTAATAATCAGCTCTCCAATCTCATTTATACCAAGAGTCTTCTTGCTTGTTTCAACATCCACTATCTTAATATCTACATCTGGAAACGGCAGGCCGATGCTGCCTTTCACCCTCTTTCCATAAATAGGGTTGCAGTGCGTTACCGGCGACGCCTCAGAAAGGCCGTAACCCTCAACAAGCTTTCCGCCTGTTAAGCTCTCAAATTTATTCTGCACCTCAACATGAAGGGTTCCTGCGCCGCTTATGCATATCTTTATTGATGAGAGATCATATTTATGAATCTTTGGGAAATTGTTTATTGCCACATACATTGCCTCCACGCCAATAAAGATTGTTGCCTTGTGCTTGGCAACGGCTTTTAATACATCCTCTGTTTTAAATCTTGGCAAAAGCACAAGCGCAGCGCCAATATATATTCCAAGATTCATTATAGCTGTCATCCCGAATACATGAAAAAATGGTGTTACACTCAGGAATATCTCGCCGCCATCCTTCAGGCTCGGCATCCAGTTTCTGCACTGCATAACATTTGCAACAAGATTTCTGTGAGTTAGGATTACGCCCTTTGGTATGCCTGTTGTTCCGCCTGTATACTGCAATAACGCAGTATCATCAGGCAAAATCTTGATTGAAGGAGAATCAGTCTTTGCCTCATTTAAAAGTTTGAGGAGGTCATATACCGGGGGTGTCTTGTCAACGCTTATTAAATGTCTTTCTTTAAGGAGTACCAAAATTGGATAGAGCATC
>CAKKRA010000191.1 GCA_919902475.1 Nitrospiria bacterium | reverse complement strand
TTCATAAGATTTTTGTATTTAATACTAAAGGGGACAAGCTCTTTGAAATAGGTCAAAGGGGAACAAATGACAGCGAGTTTAATTATCCGACCAATATTTTTGTTGATAAAGAGGGCAGGCTCTATGTAATGGATTCAATGAACTTCAGGGTGCAGATATTTGACGCAGAGGGCAAGTTTATAAAAAAATTCGGAGAGGTCGGAACAGGGTATGGCCAGTTCTCTAAGCCAAAAGGCATTGCAGTTGACAGCGAGGGTCATATTTATGTGGTTGATTCTGCATTTAATAATATTCAGATATTTGATGCAGAGGGCAAGCTGCTGCTCTTTTTTAGCAATATGGGAAGCAAGAGAGGCGAGCTATGGCTTCCAGCAGGCATGTATATAGATGAAAATGACAAGATATATGTTGCAGACCAGTATAACAGAAGGGTGAATATATATCAGTATATGGGAGAGAAATACAAGGCAGAGGCGCAAAAGGCAGTAAAGAACTAATAGGGCTGTCTAAAACAATATGCTACCAAATGGTAGCATACATAAAATTGATAATTGATATTTAAAAATTACTCAATATTTTCAATAGATTAAGCAGGAGAGAGAGGGATTTGAACCATAACCAAACAGTAACACTATCTTAAAAGGGGGTGATAAGCCAATTTTTTAGGCAATAAAAACAAGCAGTTAGGAAATATGCAACAAGGCATAAACCTTGCATATATCTTAGGGTAAGGTTTATGGCAATTAGTTCCCTCATTTAATTTCACTCCTATTAATAAGAGGAGGGTTTAGGGTGAGGGGGGATTGGATTAGGATAATAATTTTAAATAAAGGAGGAAATAAATGAAAAAGATAGTATTATTAACAGCACTCTTTTCAATGCTCTATGCATCATCTGCCTTTGCATTGATAACAATGAGCAGACACAACCTTAGCGCTACCCACCCAACCACAGATCCAGCATATGGTACCGTTTATACTACAGCAACAACAGAGGTATGCGTATTCTGTCATACGCCGCATGGCGGAACAACAGATGGACCGCTCTGGAACAGGGGATTGGCAACAGCAGGCTCTTATACACCATATACAAGCACTTCCATGGATGCAACAACAGGCCAGCCCGGCGGTATTTCCTTGGCTTGTCTATCCTGCCATGATGGAACAATAGCATTGGATGCCTTGAGAAACGCATCGGGTTCAGGAGGATTCAACGCAACACCAACAACCCAGGGCTGGACATTTAATGGTATCCCGGCATCACCAGGTAATAATTCATTACCAGAGGACGGCAGGATAACAAACCTTACACAGAATCTTGCTGATGACCATCCAATATCAATAAGATATGCAAATTATGGCGGAACAACGCTTGACCCAAAATTTAATACACCAAACGGTTCTTCCTCAACTGCACAGTGGTTTGAGGAGACAGGTGGAATAGCCGGCAGGGCAGATGATAATGAGGTAAAGTTATATCCAACAAGCGGCACTTACATGGTAGAGTGCGCATCTTGCCATAACCCGCATGGAACAACAGCAGCAACAGGCACGCCAACGGCAAACCTTTCGCCAAATGGTGTGGATTATGCGACTTTCTTAAGAAAGTCTAATTCAAGCAGTGCTTTGTGCACAACCTGTCATATAAAGTAAGAATATAATTTTGTTTAAAAAACTGTAAGCCGAGTAAATGAAAGATTTACTCGGCTTATTTTTTATGTAGATAGGGATGATAAAACCAATCTATGCAAAATTCAGATGCCAAAAACAAAACAACCCTTTACTTGTTTTATGCGCTTATAATAGCAGTCCCTCTTTTTTTTGATTATTCATGGCTTATCAACAAGCCGCTATTTTATGAATCCTTTTATCTGCCTAAAAGATTTGTTTTTCAGCTTTTAGCTGCGCTTATTTTTTTATATGCTGTTATACATACGATCAGGAGAGGGGAATCCTCTTTTCAAAAGAATCCGCTTGTTGTCCCTGTCCTGCTTTTTGTATTCTGGAGTCTTTTATCACTTTTTAATTCAATGAATATTCAGGTGAGCCTGCGGTATTATTCACTCTTCCTGCCGCAGATAGCGCTATTTTTTTTAACAATATATCTTATTTCCCATGCAGACCCCCCCTCCCCTTTATCCCCTCCCACAAGGGGAGGGGAGATGAAAAGGGAAATGATGATTGAAAAAATTATTAATGTCCTTATAATTGTCAGCACTATAAGCGCAATAATAGGCATCCTGCAATTCTTTGGACTTAATTATGAGCATGGCATAAAATGGAAAATCCCTTCAAGGCTTCCTGACAAGACAGATATATATTCAACCTTTGGAAATCCAAATTTTATGAGCAGTTTTTTAGCCGCAGTATTCCCGCTTACATTAATTAACCTATGGCATAATCTTAATGACAGTAAAAAAAGACTTGTGAATATAATCTCAGCCTTAATTATTCTATTCTGTATCTTAATATCCCGGACAAAGGCTGCATGGCTTGGGGTTATTATATCTACTGGTTTATTATTGATATTTGTTATCAAGATAAATATCAAGGGCAGGGCTTTTAAAAAATATCTCAAGGTCTCTGGAATAATATTTTTAGCTGTAATAGCAATTATCACAGGGATAAGCCTTATCCTGCCGGCAGAATCAAATCCAATACTCGCTGAATTATCATCCCTCACACTGTCTAATATAACATTTAAGGGCAGGGAATTGATGTGGTTTACAACCTTCAATATGATTAAAGAGCACCCAGTAATTGGCATTGGTGTAAATACCTTCAGGCTAAATTATCAGAACTATCAGGGAGGCTTTTTAAATAAGCATCCTGAATATATCCCATATCTTGGCTCTGCAGAATCCCCGCACAACCAATTCTTAGAAATAACAGCAGAGCAAGGGATTATTGGCGTATTGCTGTTTTTATGGATAAACATAGTATTCTTTAAAAGCTGCATTGGGTTAATCAATCAAATCCCTGCTGATGAGGCGCATCTTAGAGAAAAGATGATGGTTATCGGGATAATGGCAGGCGCGGCTGCCATCATAATTCACGGTCTTGTAGAATTTCCTTTAAATTTGGTTCCGAATGCAATGCTGTATTGGCTGTATCTCGGGTTTGTTATGGTAATACAAAATAAGCAAGAAGTCAGGAGTCAGGAGTCAGAAGCCAGAATGTCGCTTCCCATTTCCCAGAGGTTATCTTATTTTATCATTATAATTTCTTTAGCTATATCTTTGTTCTTTATCTGGTCAAGCCTCCGCCCTTTAGTAGGGTCAAAGATACACAGAGATGCATGGCATCTCATGCAGGCTGAAAAATGGAAAGAAGCAGCAGTGTCAGCAAAAAAAGGAGTGGGCTGGGATCCTTTGAATGATGAACTCCATCTTTTTCTGGGCGTTGCGAATTATCATCTAACAAACTATTCTGAAAGCCTTAAGGAATATGCAAAGGCCTATGAATTATATCCTGATTATATGATTCCTTACAATATCGGACTTATACACAAAAAAATGGGAAGCTTGACCCTTGCAGAGGAATATTTTAAGAAGACAATATTCTTAAGACCGAATCTTCCTGAGCCGTATACACAGCTTTCGCAGGTTTATAAAGAAATGGGTAAAATAGACGAATCTATTGATATCTTTAATAAGGGCGCAAGATACCGCAAATTTTAAAAAATTCTTGATTTTTTCTTGATTTAGGGCTGCTGTTATGCTATGTTAAATTCTCATTCAAAGGGGGGAATATGAAGAAGGGAACGCTCTTTGTAATACCTGTCTTTTTGTCTCTTTTAGCCGTATTATCCACACCGCTTTATGCAGAAAAAACAGATTCTGCCTCTACTCAGCCCGAAAGCGTAGCCGCTGAAGACGCCTCAAAAAAAATAGTAGCAACTGCAAACAGCGCTCCAATAACATTAAAACAGGTTCAGATACGCGTCCAGTTAGTCTCAAGAGAGTCTGCTTATCATACCCAGATTAGCGATGAGAAAAAACAAGAGATGATGGAAAGGGCATTAGACCAGTTAATAATAGAAGAGCTTGCATATCAGGAGGCAAAGAAAACCGGCGTCACAATCTCAGAAAAAGATATTAATAACCGCCTGAATGAGGTAAAAAAAGGATTCCCTTCTGAAGAATTATTCAATAAATCATTAGCTGCAAATAACCTTGACCTTAATAAATATAAAAAGCTGATTGAAAAAGAGCTGTCAATAAAGAAGATTAATGAAAAACTGTTTGGCAAGCCGATTACGCTTAGCAGCAAAGAGGTCAAGGACTATTTTGAAAAAAACAGAGAAAAGTTTAAAGAGCCTGAAAAGATAAGGTTAAGGCAGATATTGATAAAGATACCTGCCTTTGCCTCTAAAGAGGAATGGGAAAAGGGTAAAAATAAGGCAGAAGAGATACTATCAGAACTAAAGGCAGGAAAGGACTTTGCCAAGCTTGCAAAGGAATTTTCCAGTGATCCGAGCAGGGAAAAGGGCGGGGACATGGGCTTTATACACAAGGGAAGGCT
This sequence comes from Nitrospiria bacterium, assembly GCA_919902475.1. Classification (GTDB taxonomy): domain Bacteria; phylum Nitrospirota; class CAKKRA01; order 9FT-COMBO-42-15; family 9FT-COMBO-42-15; genus 9FT-COMBO-42-15. The sequence goes on along the minus strand of CAKKRA010000191.1, from coordinate 4,849 downwards.
GGAGCCTTATGTAGAGGATATTGCATACTCTTTGAAGGTCGGAGAAATAAGCGATGTGCTGCAGACCATATACGGCTATCATATAATCAAGTTAGAAGAGAGAAAACCGCCGCAAAATACACAATTTTCAAAGATAAAAGAAAAACTAAAAAAAGACCTTGAATCTGTTGCCATGGAGGAGAAGAAAAAGGATTGGATTAAAGGATTACGCGAAAAGGCAGAGATAAAGTATTATGTTCCATCTGATAAAAAAGACTAAAAAAATTGTAATTGTAATTATAATAATATTTGTCCTGTTTCCTTTAAAAAAATCTTATGCTCAGGGATTTTCATGGTCTGGGATGATTGAGCTAAGCTTCAGGGACAGGATTGAGAAAGGGAAAGCAGGCGACTATGAAACAAAGACCGAACAAAAGACCTTTCAGCAGAGGTATTTTCTAAATCTCAGCGGGCCTATATTTGACCCCAGGATTGCAATATTCTCCATTGGTACAACCTTTACTCATACATGGGATGAATTAAATAATGCAGATAGCAACACAAAGGACTACGGGTACAACATAGCAACAACCTTCTTTCCACAACGCTTTTTCCCATTAACCCTTTATACGAATAGATTTGAATCTGATACAGACAGCTCAATATTCGCTTCAAGAAAAACCACAACAACAGGCTACGGCTTAAGATGGTCTTTAATGTTAAGAAGCCTTCCAACAATACGGCTCTTGATGGAGCAGACAGAGACTGTTAGCGATGATCTTCAGCAAAAAAAGGATGAGGTGAAAAAGGAGGCATCCCTTGAACTAAACAAGGTAACCTCTGCAAGCGTCTTTTTTGCAAGATACAGATATGAAAATTTGCTGGATAAAATAGGCAACAGTACAAGCGACATGCATGGGGTTGACATGAACTATGGCAGCCAGCTCACAAGGATATTGCACCTCCGCACCTTTGGCAGTTATGATACAACAACAACCACTACCACAAGTAGTAGAGGAGACAAGGATAACATTAATGCAGGAATTGGATTTTACTTTCATCCAACAGTATATTTAGACCTTACCACTGATTATAACTTTTACTACACTGATGATGAAAGCTACTCTGCAGGTGTATTGCGCGGAACAACATCAACCAGGCACCTTTCATCCACAACGCTTTATTTTCATCCTGACCCAAGGTTTGATACCAGACTCGGCTATTATTATTCAAAATCAATTTCATCAACGGATGTAGACAATCATCAGATAAATTTAAATATACTCGGCAGGCCAATAGTGGGTCTCAATCTTATGGGAGATGCTGCTTATTTAGAAAATAGAAGCACATCGGAAACCAATATCTTAAGCAGCAGTTCACAGAATTATGGGGCAGGTTATTCATATACCCTGCCATATAAAAATTTAACATTTAATTCATCCTACAGGTTTGATTATGGGCTTGTTGATGTTGAGCCTGGTGAAGATGGCTTTAATACAACCCACACCGCTGGTGCAGGAATTGCATATAATTTAAGTATAGCGCTTATTACAACTGACTACCAGTTTTTATCAAGGAGAGAAAGCAGGGCAGATGCAGATGACAGGGATGAGCATAGATACAAACTTGGATTAGCGAGCTATTATATAAGGGGACTTGCTGCTATAGCGAACTTTGAATATGACCATCTTTTGCAAAGAAAGAATAATGAACCATGGACGGAAAATGAATTAATTATCTTTGAATCAAGGCTTGATTACAATATCTGGAGGGGACTCTTTTTCTCAGGCGGGTATAGCCTTTATAACTATTCTAATCCCGCTTCTAATGACACTGAAACACTGTATACTGAAGGAAGGATTGTATTTTTCCCAATAAGCAATCTGTTTGCAACAGTAAAGATAAGAGAGGAGTGGATAAGGTACTCATTAAATCCTACGAAAAACATCCTGTTAGGAGAGGCAAGGCTTGATTACAGGATAAGAAAGCTGCTGCTATCAGCTGAATATAGTTACTCTTTGGAAACACAAGGGGCTATGGAGACAACAAAGAATATGGCTTTTTTTAAGGTAACAAGAGTGTTTTAGAGCAGGTACAGTGGTCTGCCACCCCCCACTTGACTTTAGGGTTGTATTTGATATACTTAAATAATAATCTTTTTTAATAAAAACAAGGAGATATAAAGTGAAAAGTGCCAAAAATTGTCTCTTCATAGCTGCCATATTAATCCTCCTGTCAATTCCGATGACCATTTATTCTGCAGAGCTTGTCTGGCCGCCGCCGCCAGAAGAGGCAAAGATAGCCTTTGTCCAGTCCTTTTCAACACCCGAGGACTTAAAGATAAAAAAATCTTTTTTTAGAAAGATATGGGAGTTTGTTATTGGTGAGGATGTTGAGAACCGTGTTGTAAAGCCATATGGAGTTTTTTCAGCAGAGGAGAAGATATATATCACAGACAGCAGCAGCCGCAGGGTGCATATCTTTGATACAAATAAGAAGAAATACAGTTTTATTGACAGCATAAGCAGGAATATGCCTTTAAGGTCTCCGATCGGCGTAGTTGTTGACAATAAGGGATATATATATGTCTCAGATTCCATTATTGGAAAGATATTTGTCTTTGACCAGAAAGGCAAGATGCAGAAGGAGATTGGAGGAGAAGGGATTCTTACAAGGCCTGTTGGCATTGCCATAAACCATGTTAATAATTATTTATATGTGGTAGATACGGCTGCTAATAAGGCAAGAGTATTCTCGCTTGAAGGGAAACCCATATTTGAATTCGGCCAGAGGGGCAAGAAGGACGGCGAGTTTAATTTCCCAACGAATATTGCTATAGATAAGGATGGAAATATCTATATATGCGACACCCTAAATTTCAGGGTCCAGATATTTAATAAGGAAGGAAAATTCATTGGTAAATTTGGCAAGGTCGGCAACAGGATAGGGGAATTCTCAAAACCAAAGGGCATTGCAGTAGACAGCGAAGGACATGTCTATGTTGCAGATGCAATGTATGACGTTGTGCAGATATTTAATCAAAAGGGCGAGCTTCTGCTGGTCTTTGGAGGAGGCGGCTCTGAGGATGGCAAGATGTGGCTTCCAGCAGGACTTTATATTGACAAAGAAGATAAGATATATTTGGCAGACTCGTACAACAACAGGGTGCAGGTGTTTAAGTATTTAAAAGGAAAGGTTCAATAGAAAGGTGGTCTTTGTTTTATGAAGTATGCAGCATCTTTTTTTACAGTTGTCATTCTATTTCTAAATGCTGAAACTGTTTTTTCAGCCCGAGGCGACTTAGGGGATGAAAACATTAAGTATACCAAGCACAATCTTTCATCCTTTTGGCCGGCAGATGCAGGCGCAGACATAAGAACTGTTAAATCGCCTACGCAGACAGAGGTCTGCGTCTTCTGCCACACGCCTCATGGCAGCACTTTGGAAGACTTAGGGGGCGGTGTAAAGGCGCCTCTCTGGAATAGAAAGCTGTCTTCTGCAAATTATTTTTTATATGATGAGGTCTGGTCTCCTACACTTGAGGCATACAGGGTAAATGTAAAACCGACTGCGCCAACAGGATACTCCAAGCTGTGTTTATCCTGCCATGACGGCACACTTGCAATAGGCGATGTATACAATGCGCCTGGCTCTGGCGGATATTCTTCAACAGGACAGAGTCCTATTCCTCTTACCGGCACAGACGCAGGCGGAACAATGCCTGCTGGAGGAGGCAGATACACAGGAGACACAAGGCTTATCGGCGCTAATCTTAGCAATGACCATCCAATATCATTTATATTTGACATGAACCTATATAGTGCAGATAAGGAGGTCGCAGACCCGTCCACTGTAGTAGACCCTGTAACAAACAAGACCCTTTTATATTCAGGAATGTCAGATGCAAGAAACAATGTTCAATGCACATCCTGCCACAATCCGCATACAACTTATGAGAAATTCCTAAGGATGAGCAAATGGCAGCTTGGCGCAGGGCCAACAACCAAACAGATATGCCTGAACTGCCATAACAAGCCTGGCTGGACAGGCTCATCTCATCAGATAGCAGCAAAGACATTTAATGCCTCTGGACTTCCTTCATCAGATGTCAATTTTTCAGGAAAGCAGATGACTACTGTTGGCTGTTTATCCTGCCATGATACACACACCATTCAGGGCGCTGAAAGACTTTTAAGAGATGCTGTAGATGCCGCTACATACACAGCAGGAGGAAATTCTGTAACAGGGAGCAAAACATCATCAGCAATAGAAAATGTATGTTTCAGGTGCCATTCAAGGGCATCTGCATCTCTATCTACGCCTCATGGCTTAATGGATAATAATGCAGCGCCTCCGCCTGATATATGGTCGCAATTTAACAAGACGTCAAGGATGCCTATTGCAGATACTACAAGTCAAGGGAATCATGTGCCTGTATTTACGCTGTCGCAGCCTGCGGATACGGCCATACCTACAGGTTATAATCCTCAGACAGACTATGAGAAGGTGCTGGTAGGCGTGGTTGGCGCGCCGTCATCTGTATATAAGCATGTGGAATGCACAGACTGCCACAATCCGCATAGGGTTACGAGCAGTACCAGCGCATCGTTGAGCGGGATAGACAGGCTTGCAGGCATGAGGGGTATAAGGGCTGATGGCACTATCATGCAAAGCATATCTGTAAGCGGCGCTACAGGGACATACAGAAATATGGTGGAGATTTCTGAGGTATGTTTCAGGTGTCATGGTGATACTTATGATACGTTCATACCAACTAAGTATGACAGCTATTTGAGGAGACAGACAACCGGCACTGTTGTAAATGAATCGCATCCAACAAGGAGTACTGCTAATAATCCTGCGTCAAATA
>CAKKRA010000190.1 GCA_919902475.1 Nitrospiria bacterium | reverse complement strand
CCTCCTGCGCTTCAGTCAATAATAACTGTTTTGCCTGAAAAGTTTCCTGTTGCTATTGCCATTTCACAGCATATGCCCTCAGGTTTTACCCGTTATTTTGCAGAGCGGATGGATAAGAATTCAAAGGTTGAGGTAAAAGAGGCAGAAGAGGGGGACTCAGTTAATAAAGGAAGGGTGCTTATCTCGCCAGGCGGTTATCATATGACTTTTAAAAGAAAGGGCGACAGTATAAAGGTGAATCTTAAAAAACGCTCTGTAAGCGACCTTTATACCCCTTCTGTTGATGTTATGATGGCCTCAGCTTCAGAGGTATTTGGAAATAGGGTCTTAGGCGTTATCCTTACTGGAATGGGCAATGATGGAAGGATAGGCATGAGGGAGATAAAGAATAAAAAGGGCCAGACCATTGCAGAATCAGAAGAGACAGCAGTGGTCTTTGGCATGCCCGGGGAGGCAATCAAAGACGGCAGTATTGATATTATTCTTCCGCTTCCAAAGATTGCAGGAGAAATTATAAGAAGATGTACATCATAAATTTGAAACATAAGCCTTGATATAAATGCAGTTATCTGCTATTATTGAAATAATAAGGCTGTTTATTAGTTTTACATAGGGGTCTAATATGAGTATTGAAGAAAAAGATATAAAAGAAGCTGAGCTATTTAAGAAAGTTGAGGAATTTCTCCAGGTTTTTAAAAAGGGCGAGGAGTTTACCCATGAATTATTAAAAGAGAATGAGCGGCTCAGATTTAAGATTGTAAAATTAGAAGAGGATCTGAGAAGTAATAAAAAACATGTTGATGATAGCCAGGTAAAGCTTCTAAAGAATACAATAGCGCAGTTAGAAGATGAAAAAAATTATATTGTGAACAAGTTTAAAGAGGTTGAGTCTGAAAATAAGGATTTTGCAGCAAGATATGTAGAGGTTGAAGAGGAGAATAATAACCTTGCAAATCTTTATGTAGCGAGCTATCAGCTTCACTCCACTCTTGATATACATGAGGTTTTAAAAATAGTTGTAGAAATTATAATAAACCTTATAGGCGCTGAAAAATTTTCATTAATGATATTAGATGAAGATGTTAATGAACTTGTTGCCGCAGCTTCAGAGGGTATAGATAAGGGTGAGATACCAAATATTAAAATAGGAATAGGCGTTGTTGGCAATGTAGCAAAGACCGGGGAGAGCTTTTTTGAAAAAGACTTTGAGAAAAAAAGAGATGAGCTGAAAGAGCCTTTGGTATGCATTCCACTGAAGATAAAGGAGCATGTAATAGGGGTTTTGGTTATCTATTCGCTTTTGATGCAGAAAAAAGGCTTTAACAGGGTTGATTTCGAGCTATTTTCTATGCTCGCAGGCCATGCAGCAACTGCGATATTCAGCTCAAGGTTATATGCCCAATCTGAAAGAAAACTGTCAACCATACAGGGTTTTATAGAGTTATTGAGCGGTAAACCAAAACCAAAGTAAGTGAGCAGCAAATGACTACTATGATTAAAGAGAGCCTTTATCTGTGTAATCTGAGTCTTTAATCTATGTAATCATATTAATTAATGGAGAGCAGTTTATGTCAAGTTATAATTTCCTTGTTGTAGATGACTCGCCGACTATGCGGCAGCTTATAACATTTGCCTTAAAGAGGATACACAATTCTCAGATTACTGAGGCAAATGACGGTGTTGATGCCTTAAAAAAACTATCTGGAAATAAATTCAGTCTTATATTGCTTGATATTAATATGCCGCTGATGGATGGACTAAAGCTCCTTAGCATTCTTAGAGGCAATCCTTCTTATAATGATGTGCCGATTATAATAATAACTACAGAAGGCGCTGATGTTGACAGGGAGAAGGCTTTGAAGCTCGGGGCAAATGCCTATGTAACAAAGCCTATTCAAACAAATGAACTATTAAAGGTAGTAAAGGAATTTCTTAAAATAAACGAGTAAATGATGAAGTTTGGTATTCTGGTTTTTCCCGGTTCTAATTGTGACCATGACTGCTATCATGTAATTAAGCATGTCCTGAATTGCGATGCTGAATTTGTATGGCACAAGGAAAAAGAACTAAAAGGTTTTGATGTAATAATTATCCCCGGCGGTTTTTCCTACGGCGATTATCTGAGGACAGGCGCTATTGCCAAATTTTCGCCTGTAATGAAGGCAGTAAAGAAATTT
>CAKKRA010000189.1 GCA_919902475.1 Nitrospiria bacterium | reverse complement strand
TATAAAGACAATGCCCTGTGAAACCATATCAGTAACCTTTGCCTTTATATCTATCTGCCCCCTTCTTGAGGCAACCCTTACCTTCTCCCCGTTTTTAATGTTAAGCCTGTTGGCATCCTCTGGGCTTATCTCAACATAACCCTCTTTTACTTGTTCATTTGGACCTGCTGAGCGTCTTGTCATTGTGCCTGTATGATAGTGCGTAAGCATCCTTCCTGTTGTAAGTATAAATGGATACTCATCATCAGGCAGCTCCTTTGATGGGATAAATTCTACTTTTGTAAAGAGGCCTTTGCCCCTTGTAAATTTTTCTTTGTGAAGCGTCCTTGTCCCCGGATGATTCTTATCAGGGCATGGCCATTGAATGCCAAGGCCATTGAGCCTGTCAAAGGATATGCCTGCATACTGAGGTGTTAATGATGCGATCTCATCCATTATATCTGCAGGGCCTTTATATTCCATCTTATATCCAAAGGCATTAGAGAGTCTCATAATAATCTTCCAGTCCTCCATTGCCTCTCCCGGCGGCTCTACTGCCTTTCTCACCATCTGGATGCGGCGCTCTGTATTTGTAAATGTTCCGTCCTTTTCAGCAAAGCATGATGCTGGAAGCACAACATCTGCAAGCTCTGCTGTCTCTGACATAAAGATATCCTGAACAACAAGGAATTCAAGTTTTTCAAAGGACTTTCTTGTGTGATTGATATCAGGATCGCTCAGGAGCGGATTCTCGCCCATTACATACATTGCCTTTATCTTCTCTGCATCTGCTGCCTCTGTCATCTCTGTTGCAGTGAGGCCAAGTTTGTTTGAGAGCTTTGCGCCCCATGCCTTTTCAAACTTCTCAAGATTCTTTTCGTCGTTGACCTTCTGATAGCCTGAATAATACTCTGGCAATGCGCCCACATCGCATGCGCCCTGAACATTGTTCTGCCCGCGGAGCGGATTAAGGCCAGAGCCTTCGCGGCCTATCTTGCCTGCTGCGAGGACCAAGTTTGCCAATGCACGGACATTACCTGTTCCATTGGTATGCTGTGTAATTCCCATTGTGTAGTAGATAAGCGCATTCTTTGCATTTGCATACATCCTTGCTGCTTTTACGAGTTTATCCTTTGGCACGCCTGTTATCTTTTCAACATACTCAGGCGTGAATTGCTTTAATGAATCCTTTATATCGCCAAAGCCCTCTGTACGCTCTGATATAAACTTCTTATCTGTTAAATCCTCGTCTATGATTACCTTTAATAAGCCATTAATCAAAGCAGCATCTGTGCCAGGCCTGTGGCCAAGGTGCAGATCAGCAAAACGGCAGAGGTCTATTTTCCTCGGGTCAGCGACTATTAATTTTGCGCCCTTGTATCTTACTGCCTTTTTTATGCCGAGCGCTGCAACTGGATGTGTCTCTGTTGTGTTTGAGCCGATGACAAAGATAACATCTGCTTTTTCAGCCTCTTCCATTGAATTGGTGGCAGCGCCTGCGCCAAATGCAATCGCCAGACCGGCGACTGTAGAGCTGTGTCAGTATCTTGCGCAGTGGTCAACATTGTTTGTGCCTATGCCTGCTCGAATGAATTTCTGGAATATATAATTCTCCTCATTCGTGCACCTTGCAGAGCTCAGGCCTCCAATGCTGTCACTGCCATGTTTCTCCTTTATCTCTTTTAGCCTCTTTACTGTATAATCAACAGCCTCATCCCATGTTGCCTCAACAAATTTACTCTCTTTCTTGATTAAAGGTTTTTTCAGTCTGTCAGCGCTATTAATAAAATCGTATGCAAATTTTCCTTTTACGCAGAGAGAGCCATTATTCACACTCTCCTTCTCTGTTGGCGTAACCTTTATAACTGTGCTATCCTTTATATGCAAGGTGATGCCGCAGCCAACACCGCAGTATGCACAGGTTGTGTCAACCTTCCTCGTCTCCCATCCCCTTCCCTTGCCCTTTGCAAGCTTTTCTGTTAATGAGCCAACAGGGCATACATCAACGCAGTTGCCGCAGAACTCGCAGTCCAGGACTCCGTCAAATGGTGTTGCAACCTTTGCGTAAAAACCCCTTTTCATTATATCTATTGCGCCGACACCCCTGACCTCATCGCATACACGCGTGCACTTTGCGCAGAGTATGCACTTTGAAAAATCCCTGATGATATATGGATTCTTGTCCTCTGTTGGATACTGCCTTATTGCGCCTGTGTATGGATTCTCTTTTACACCGTATTCATAAGCCAAATCCTGAAGCGTGCAGTCTCCTGTCTTGTCGCATGTCATACAGTCATTCGGATGGTCAGAGAGTATAAGTTCAAGGAGTGTTTTCCTTGTCTCCCTTATCCTCTGAGAATCCGTATTAACCACCATGCCTTCAGAAACAGGCGTTGTGCAGGAGGTAATCAGCCTGTTCATACCCCCAACCTCAACCACACAGACGCGGCATCCGCCGTAATTGCTAAGTTTTGGGTGGTGGCAGAGCGTAGGTATCTTTACACCTGACCTTTTTGCTGCCTCAAGTATGGTCTCGCCTTCATTGGCGAGTATCTCTTTGTTGTCAATTATGAGTTTCATTATAAGAATCCTTGTATATTATTTTATAATCTCCCCTAACCCCTCTTTAAAAAAGAGGGGAACACACCCCTTTATCCCCTCTTAATAGAGGGGAAAGTTTTCCCCTTTTCTAAAGGGGGACTAAGGGGGATTACTACTTCTTTACACCTTCACCTCACTAAGCCCTTCTTTAACATGTGCTGCCTTCTTTGCGCCTTTTGTATAAATCACGCCAAACGGACACTTCTCAAAACATATACCGCATCTGATGCACTTCTCATCATCAATAAGCGCCGGCTTCTTTGCCTTCTTTGTGCCGTCTGCTATAGCCTCCACAGGGCACCCCTTTACGCATATCCCGCACATCTTGCATGTATCAGGATTGACAATATACCTTGATAATGCAGTGCATGCGCCTGTCCTGCAGCTCTTGTCTTTTATATGCTCCTCGTATTCATCCTTAAAATACCTCATCATGCTCAAGACAGGATTAGGCGCTGTCTGGCCAAGGCCGCAAAGGGACGCCCCTTTCACAGTGCTCCCAAGTCTTGATAGCAGATCAAGGTCATTCTCTCTTCCCTTGCCTGCGATTATCCTCTCTAATATCTCAAGGAGCCTCTTTGTCCCAATACGGCACGGCACACACTTTCCGCAGGACTCTTCAGTAGAGAAGTTTAAAAAGAACCTTGCCATCTCAACCATACAATTGGCATTATCCATAACAACCATGCCGCCTGAGCCCATCATGGTCCCTGCAGCAGTAAGCGATTCATAATCTACTGATGTGTCTATCAGCTCTGCAGGTATGCAGCCTCCTGAAGGCCCGCCTGTTTGCACTGCCTTAAATTTGGTTCCATCTGCTACACCGCCGCCTATATCAAAGATTATCTCCTTCAATGGTATGCCCATAGGCACCTCAATCAGGCCCGGCCTCTTTATCTTTCCTGTTAAGGCAAAGACCTTTGTCCCCTTGCTCTTCTCTGTTCCAAATCCCGAATACCAGTCCGCCCCTTTTAGTATAATCTGAGGCACATTGGCAAAGGTCTCCACATTATTTATATTTGTCGGTTTTCCCCAAAGCCCTTTATTTGCAGGAAATGGCGGTTTTGCCCTCGGCATGCCACGCTCGCCCTCTATTGAGGCAATCAAGGCTGTCTCCTCGCCGCATACAAATGCGCCTGCCCCCTGTTTTAAATCAATATCAAAATCAAAGCCTGTGCCGAGGATATTCTTCCCCAGAAAATCCTTTTCCCTTGCCTGGTCAATTGCAATCTTTAGGTGCTTTACTGCCAGCGGATACTCTGCGCGGACATATATATAGCCCTGATTTGCGCCTATTGCATAGGCAGCGATTATCATCCCTTCAAGCACAGAGTGCGGGTCTCCTTCAAGCACGCTCCTGTCCATGAATGCGCCCGGGTCGCCTTCATCAGCATTGCAGATGAGGTATTTTGTATCGCCTGCTGCCTTACGGCAGAACTCCCATTTTAAACCTGTAGGAAACCCGCCGCCGCCTCTTCCACGAAGGCCTGAACGTTTTACAGTATCAATAATCTCTTCAGGCTTCATTGAAAAAAGGACCTTCTTTGCTGCCTCATAGCCGTCACGAGCAATATATTCATCTATGTAAAGCGGGTTGATGAAGCCGCAGTTTTTCAGAACAATCCTCTGCTGTTTCCTGTTGAAAGGCATCTCTTCAAAATATGTTATGCCAATATATGGATTTGCGCCATTGTCAGGGAGTATCTGGCTAAGGGCATGCTCTTTTGAAGGTTTGTCTTTCAGCACATGGGAGTCAATTATCTTTGAAACATCCTCTGGCTTTACCTTATTATATATAACCCTGCATCTATTAGGCATTGCAATATCAAGCAGAGGCTCCTCATGGCACATGCCAATACACCCTACATGCACAATCTCTGCATCAATCTTTTTCTCCCTGATATGGCTCTCAACCTTCTCAAGGAGCGTCTTGGCGCCTGCAGCCATGCCGCATGTCCCCATGCCTAATATTATTTTTGGTTTGTTTGTCATTGGTTTTATAATTAAATATATCTCCCCTCACCTTAGTCCTCTCCCCAGAGGGGAGAGGAAACAGAAGAATAACCCTCGCCCCTTTGGGGAGAGGGAAGGGTGAGGGGTTATTTCCCCTCTGCTTACTTCTGATACTTCTTTATTACCTTCTTTACCTCTCCGTGTGTAACCTTTCCATACTCATCGCTTCCGACAATCACCATCGGCGCCTGCGCGCATGCGCCGACACATGCAACCTCTTCAAATGTAAATCTGTTGTCATCTGTTGTGTCGCCGACCTTAACCTTTAATAATTCGTGTATCTCCTTGCTTACCCTTTCAGAGCCTTTAACATGACATGCTGTGCCTACGCAGACCTTGACTATATATTTGCCTGCGGGCTTTAGCTTAAACTGCGAATAAAAGGTTATAACGCCAAAGATATGGCTCGGATATATATTCATCCTCTCAGCAATAAAATAGAGAACAGGCTCTGGTATATATCCGTACGCCTCCTGAACATCCTGCAGTACAGGAATCAGATCCGACACACCGCCAGTATATTTTTTTATAATCCCCTCTGCCACACAGAGGTCAATCTTTTTAACCAATAAAGCCTCCGGGGAAAAAATCATGGGGTTTTGTCATTCCGCACTTGATGCGGAATCCAGCGAACTGGATTCCCGCTAAAAACATGCGGGAATGACATTTATGGGTATTTAGTAAAGTAGGGGCAACCCTGTGTGGTTGCCCTCAAAAGGGCGGCCACAGATGGCCGCCCTTACAGAAACCCCTGAACCCTTTTTTTTATAGTATTGACGCCATCTCAAGCGCCGGATGCTTGACCTTCTGCAGATGCTCCATGAGTTTATCTGACTCTGTGCAGACATCTTCATCTGCAATCTTGTCAAGCAGGTCAGGCACACCCTCTTCTGCTCCCCTTTTCATCAACTGCTCTCTAAAGGAATTCTTCAAATCCTTTGTCATCCAGACAATCCTTTTAAGACCGCCGTCTGCGAGCAGGAATTTCTTGCTGATAACAAAGTAGCGTCCAACACCCATAAATCCAGGCGTCTGAAGGCCGCCTCCGACAGTTCCAGCCATTGTTGAAAATTTCATGCCTGTCGGCGTCATGCCGTTGAAGCCCCTGTGAACAATCATAACGCCGTTTGCCTCTGGCACAACAGCAAGGATGCATTCAAAGCAGCCGCATGATGTCATTGGATTGTCCATTATGGAATAGGCGCTGAAGTTCTCAACCTTGCCTGCTGATGCCTTTACAATAAACTCATCAACACCGCGCCATTTGCCCCTCACATCATCATAGCACTCGCCCTTTAGGATAGGCTGATTCGGGCCTGTTGGGTCTATCTGATAGGACGCCTTTGTATCAAGCCAGTTGTATGCGCCGCACAGCCCAAGCCTCTCAGGAGAAATTACGCATACATGGGTCGGGGCAAAGGACTGGCAGAGGGTGCATGAATAGAAGGTATCAACAGACTCGTCTGTCATATTTGAAACCCTCTCATTCCTCTCTGTAAATATCTTTTTTGCCTCTTCCTGATGCTTTAGTATGTCCTTTTCATCTAAGTATATTGTCACCTGAACCTTGTCTATAATTGCAGGGTAGTGCTTCTTTGTCAGCGATGTAAAGATTGTGCCGAGGTGGTGGAGCCTGAAGCCCTCTGACTGTGCTGTCTTGCTTATCCTTCCCCATATAATATCCCTCTGTCCCATCTGCCAAACGCCCTGCGCCTCATTGATAAAGTCATGGAATTTTCTCTCCACAACCGGCTCAAAATCCTTCTCCATCTTTCTACCTGCAACCTCAACTATGATACCCAAAGGAATCTGGCCTCCCTTTTCGATCTTCTCCTTGTTCTCCTCGCCAATAATCGTTATCTTGCCGTCCTGAACCTTATCAAGGTCTCTCATTACGCAGAGTTCAAATGCCGGTGTCTTGCCGCCGCCCCATTCAAGGAAGGCATCCTCTTTTCTTATCCTCTCGCCTTCAAAGGCAGGGCCGAATGCAACTGGTATATCAACCTTATGTGTAATAATCTTCAGACCCCTCTGCATGATAGCTGTTTCTACGAGTTTATCCTGATCAAGCTCTTTTTCAACCTCTTCGTATATAGTTACGCCGCGCGGATGAACAACAGGCACATCTGTATCGAAGAGCGCAGGGAAGCCCATGTTTATTGCGCCAGCGCCTGTTGCCCATTTCAGAT
>CAKKRA010000188.1 GCA_919902475.1 Nitrospiria bacterium | reverse complement strand
CCTGAAAATATTTTATATGGCCGGGGTGCATGAGGTCAAAGCATCCGTGGCACAGAACCACCTTTTTACCCTTAAACTTTAATTTTTCTATTATAGAAGAAAGCTCTTCAAGGGTTATAATCTTCATAAAATAATCACTTCTAAGCATTTATATATACTATAAATGTTTAATATTATCAATCTTTTTTTCCCCAATATTATTTATTGCGCCCCACAGCGCCGGGATTGTATCAGAGTGCCTTCCTTTTATATAAAAGCTCTCTCCGCCGTCAGCAACTGTCCTTACCAGCATTGTCTTCCATGGCCTGAAGTAGTAGCCTGCTGAGCCCTTGTCAGGCTCTTTATTGAAGTCATCCGGCAATTCATGGAGGTCGCAGACCAGTGTTGTAAATCTTTTAATCAACCTAACTTGCTGTGCTGCAGCATTCCTTGCCATGCTAAGCGCCTTTAAATAGACCTCTGGCGCCATTACAGCGCTTCCAAAGTTCATTACCACGCCGCCTTCTAAGTTTTCCACGACTTTCGCAAAGCGCAGAAAGTCGCGGTATGACGTCTCTCCTGTTGCAGCGCCGCTGCAATTCGGATGCTCATGGATTATATCATAGCCAATGCCAACATGAACAGTAGAAGGGATCTTCAACCTGTATGCAGCAGCGAGCAGACTGATATCCTTGTATGGATAATTACCATTCAATATCGCCTCTCCTATTGCCTCGCCCATGCCCATGCCATTTTTATAAGCCTCATTGATTATATCGTTTATCTGACCTGTCTCTTTCCACAAACCAAATTGACCTTTTTTTATATATCTTGCGACGCTCTCTGTTGTTGCTCCAATAAGGGCAAATTCAAAATCATGTATCATAACAGAGCCGTTCATGGAGAGGCATGATATATAGCCTTTCTCCATAAGGTCTATTATATACCTCTGAACGCCTGCCCTCACTACATGGCCGCCCATCATCATGATTACTGCTGCGTTATTTTTTTTTGCATCAATAATCCTTTGAGCAATTGTTTTAATCCTTTTATCTAAAGAAGGGTTTTTATCAGCGCTTAAATCCTTAACAACAGAGATTTCTAAGTCATGCTTCCGCATAGAAAGGGGATTGATAATAAGTGAGCCTCTATCAAATAATTTATCCATTATTCAATTTCCCTCGGCTTCCTTTAACAGCATCTCTGCAATCTTAAAATCAATGCTATCATCAATATCAACAGACCGCTCTTT
>CAKKRA010000187.1 GCA_919902475.1 Nitrospiria bacterium | reverse complement strand
TATAGACGGAACAAAGGCCCACCTTCCGTAATGATACGGCGCCCATCCCCACGGCTCATAAGAGACCCAGACCCATCCCCAAGGATCGCGCCATACCCATCTGCCTGTGCGGTATGGCGCCCAGCCAACCCCCATAACTGTCGGCGTCCAGACATAGCCATACTCAGTGACCATTATCCATCTTCCGTGCGTATCAAGCTCTTCAACGCCGCTTACATAGGCTGGCACATATTCTCTGCTTTTGACAGCATTCAGAGCGCTGTCCCTTTTATCATTCCACTCATCCCATGCATCCTTTTCATCAGCAGAGGCAATCTCATATTCAGGTGACTCATCGCCCTCAATCTTTATCTTTTGATTCTCTGTTATGCTGATTGAGCCGGCACTTGTGGAAATCTCTGCCTTCCCATTCTGAACTGTAAGTGTGGTATTTCCTTCCTCGTCCACCTCTATGCGGTATCTGCCTGATGACAGTGGTGTAATTGCTGCATTAGGTGTGTTAATCTCAAAATGCGGCTCCTTTGCAGCCAATATCGCTCTCCCAGCGCCGATCTTCATTTGAATAATCTTATCTGAAAGATTTAGGATGCCTAAATCTGTATTCTCTGAAAGCCTGATATAGCCGCTGTTGTCAAACTGAACCTCTGTCCTTGCACCTTTTGGAGAATATAGATAATCCCCTGTCTGCAAAGGCATATTGACTGACGCTGCAATCCAATCCTTGTCATCTGCCCTCTGTATTGAGACATCACCATTAATCAGGCTTAGCCTTGCAACGCGATCATCGGGCTCGTCTTCTGCAAAATTTAAGGATGGGATAGAAAGAATGAGGACTAAAAATATAATGGCTTTTTTAAGCATTTGGAATACCTCCATGGTACTATACTTAGTAAAATAAGCAATAAACATGCCATAATTTAGAAGGTATAGAATAGAAGAGAGATAACATAAAAAAAGGCTAACTTTACTTACAGTTACACCTTTTATTATTATAATCCCTTGTCTGCCTAAATAAATTAACTCCCCAATTTTTTATACCAAATGGTGTATTAAACGCTTTATTAAGGTTTAATCTAAATATTCTGGAAGGGAAATATCTTTAAAAAATCAAAAAAGTCTTTCGCAGTATTGGTAAGCGTGCCTCTTTTATGAAAAACGATGTTGAAATTTCTTGTAAACCTGATATCCCTAAAGGTATTTGTCTTTATAGTGCCGAATTGCACCTCTTTTCTCACTGTCCAGTGAGAAAGGATTGAGACACCCATACCGTGCTCAACTGCTGACTTTATAGCCTCTGTGCTTCCGAGGACAAGAGACATCCTAAGATTGCTTGGTGATATCTTGTTTGCCATGAGGTGCTTTTCAATCATCTGCCTTGTGCCGGAGCCGTCTTCCCGCATTATAACAGGCTGGGACAATAATTCTGAGACCGATATGTTCTTTCTCTTTACCCATAGATGATCAGGGGGCATTATTAAAACGAGCTCGTCTTCTAAAAGCTTTTCTATGTCCAATGATTGTTTTGGGGCATCACCTTCTACAAGGCCTATATCAATCCTCCCTGTATTCAGCAGCTCTATAATCCCCTTTGTATTGCTTACAAATAGACTTACATCTATCTTGGGATATTTCTTTTTGAATGCGATAATTACAGTGGGCAAAAGGTAATTTCCAATAGTTGAGCTTGCACCAACCTGCAGGCTTCCCTTTGATAGGCCTGTGAGGTTGTTTATCTCCTTTTCTACTGTTGTATAAAGATTCAGTATGTCTTTTGCATATTGGTATAGCAGCTTACCTGCTGGAGTAAGTGTTATATTTTTGCCGCTCCGCTCAAAGAGCGCTGTTTCATAAGACTCCTCCAGCGCCTGTATCTGAAGGCTTACAGCAGGCTGAGTGAGGTTCACCATCTTGGATGCCTTTGAAAAGCTTCCTGTCTCTGCAACAGCGCAAAAGACTTTTAGTTTATGGTCATGCATATAAAATTAATTAGAAGGCGGAATCACAAATATCTCTGTTTCATGAGGCAGAGAATCCTTTGTTATAGTTATCTCTGATTCCTTAAAATGCCTTACCCCCTTTCTACCTTTTAAAAACTGGTCTATATCTGCTAAGTTTAAACTGCATTTATCGCTTTTATAGTGCATTGGTATTATTATCTTTGGCTTTAATGAGTTTATTACAGAAGCAACAGCGCTTTTATCAATAGTTGGTCCACCGCCAACAGGGATAAGAAGCACATCAACATTGCCTATTTTTTTTATCTGCTCCTCTGTTAATACGTGTCCCAAATCACCGAGGTGGCAGACAGTTATATCGTCTGCCTTTATGGTAAATACAATATTTCTTCCGCGTTCAGCCCCTTTTGAATTATCATGATAAGTATCAATGCCATTAAATATAATGCCTGCCTTCTCCATTTTTCCAATGCTCTTTATTACCTCTGGCTTGCTTGTAAGGCCCACAAAATTGCTGTGGTCAGGATGGCTGTGCGATACTGTAACAAACTCTGTCTCATCCTCAATCTCTGAAAATTTAATACTGCCGTTGTAGCACTCTGGCTCATAAGGGTCTGTTATGATCCTGACACCATGCTTTTCCTGCGTTATCTTAAAGGCGTCATGGCCAAAATACTTTATCTTCATACATAGAATATATGTCAATACCCCTTATTTGTCAAGGTTATTTCTTGCTTGATGTCAAGCTAAAAATTGAAAAGATGCTCATGGCAATAAAGGGTAAGAGAAAAATCAAGGATGTCTACAGCAGGGTTTCCGGTTAAGATTATTTTTGACACCTCAATATATATTCCCTTCATCAATCAGGGTATAGAGTATTCCCAAAAAACATTAAATATTGGAAAATCAGTATATTATATGAGCGCTGTTGTTATTGAAGAGCTTTATGCCGGCGCATTTGACAATGCCTCTATTAGGCAATATTGTTGCGATTACAAGAAGGATCTCAAATTAGATAGTAAAGAAAAGGAGGTTAAAAATTATGGAAGAAATTATCTGCCATTACTGTCAGGAGGGCTTAACATAAAAGTATTTTTGTGCTCATTGCAATAAAGATTTTAGTGTAGAAGTGGAGTTTAGCAAGGAAGAAACGCTCCCCGAATATCAGATTGCCCAACAGGACTATATTGATAACACCTGTTTTAATTTACTCAAAGAGTTTGCCCCTGATTGTGACTGGGACATTGGGCAGATAAGCATTATTAGAAATGCCCTTATTGATGTTTTTATGAAATTTCACGAGAAAAAAGAGCATGACTTATACCCTTGGCTTTTAGAACCTGAAGAAACACTTTCTTCTTTATCATAACCTATTCTGTTTTATATACGGTCTGCAAATAGCCAGACAAGGGATAAAAATTATTGACCATGCGCAGGGCTTATATCGGACAAGTAATCTTGCCGAGTTTTTCTGTGAGCTTGAGGTTTTCTGAATAGTCAATGGGGATTTCTATCAGGACAGGCTCTTTTGTGCCTAATGACTGCTTAAGGAGAGGAAGAAAGTCGCCTGCCTTGCTAATCTTATAACCCTTTATGCCAAAGGACTCCGCATATTTTACAAAATCAGGGTTTTTAAAATACACGCCAAATGCCTTGCCAAAAATGTCCTTCTGCTTCCATTCTATAAGTCCGTAGCTGTTGTCCACCCACACAACAATTACAATCCCAAGTCCGAGCCTCTTTGCTGTTTCAAGCTCGCATGATGTCATCAAAAAACCGCCGTCGCCAACTACTGCGATTACATTCTTTTTCGGATGTACAAGCTTTGCGGCAATAGCTCCGGGCAGGGCAATGCCCATTGCTGCATAGCCATTGGAGATTAGCACAGTGTTCGGCTTGTGTGTTGGGAACATCCTCGCTATCCAGAGCTTATGCGCTCCAACATCAGATATCAAGATATCATCAGAGCCTAATGCAGCCCTTAAATCTGATGCCACCTTTTGAGGCTTCATTGGAAAGGAGCTGTCATTTTTATATTCTGTAAGCTCTTTTAAGATGGTCTCCCTTAATGCAGTATATATCTTGAATCTCTTTTTTCCCTTTAACACACCTGTCAGCGCCTTCAGGCTGTCCTTTATTTCAGAGACTATTTCTGCCTCTGGCATGTAATACTCATCAATCTCGCTCGGCACAACATCAATATGGATTATCCTCTTCTTTTTATCAGGGTTCCAGTGCGAAGGCGAGTATTCAACAAAGTCATAGCCAATGGCAATTACCACATCTGCGCGGTCAAAGCCGCACATAATCCAGTCTCGCGCCTGAAGGCCGACTGTAAAAAGAGAAAGGGGATTTCTATAATCAATAGAGCCTTTGCCCATAAAGGTATTTGTAATTGGGATCTGGAGGCGCTCTGCAAATTCCTTTAGCTCTTCTGCTGCCCTTCTGCGGGTTACGCCATTTCCCACTAAGATAATCGGGCTTTTTGCCTGCTCTATAATAGAGGCAGCCCTTTTTATTGCATCAGGATTAGGAAACGGATATTCTATGCCATTGCCTGACAGCGGCCTGCCATCAGCCTTTGACGCAGCAATGTCATCTGGAAGCTCAATATGCGTTGCGCCGGGCTTTTCAAGCTGTGCAATCTTAAATGCCTTTCTCACTATCTCCGGGATGACCTCTGGCCTTTCAATGCGTGCATTCCATTTTGTAGCAGGCTGGAAAATTTTTACAATATCAATGTACTGGTGGGATTCCTTATGCGCCTTTTTTAAGGAGGCCTGGGCTGTTATTGCAACAAGCGGGGCGCGGTCTAAGTATGCGTCAGCAACGCCTGTCAGAAGATTTGATGCGCCAGGGCCGAGTGTGGCAAGGCAGACCCCTGGTTTTCCTGTTAGCCTGCCGTACACATTTGCCATAAATGCAGCGCCCTGCTCATGCCTTGTAGGGATGAATTTAATCTTTCCCTTGCGGAGCGACTCCATCAGATAAAGGGTCTCCTCGCCGGGTATGCCAAAGATATATTCCACTCCCTCTTTTTTCAGGCACTCTACGAGAAGATCAGATGCGAGCATCAATTTTCTCCTATAAACAAAGCAGGGGCTAACATTTGCCGCCCCTGTCTGTTTTTAAAAGGTTCTGCAACTTATTTTACAACAAGCTTATATGTATCATTAACCCCGATCTCTGTATGGCTCGCATCATTTACCCTTAGCTCAATCTTATGCTCGCCTTTTGAGAGGTTAGCTCCTATTAGCTTATATCCCTTTGGCTGTTTTACAGGCTTCTTTTCCTTTCCATCTATCCAGAGATGCACATGGTCGCCTTTCGGGCTCTTTACAAAATCATATTCAATTAAAAGGTCCCCTCCCATCTCATCATACACACATTTTGTAATCTTAATAGATGCAGTATCAGCAGCAATAATTACTGATGTGAATAGGAACAGACTGATTAAAGACATGATTATAATGGAAACTCTTTTCTTCATAATAAATTTTCCCTTTCTTGTTTAAGTTTAATTTTGGATTTGCGCCTCTGTATTTAATGTAATCTTTAATGCTTATTTCTTATTTCTGTTTTTCTCACCCCCCCTTAGTTTTTTGTAGTTAATTATAGTAAACAAAAGAATTTTTGTCAAAATTATATTTATGTTGACAATTATTGATAGTTTGTATAATCATAATAGCAGTGGGAGAAGGCGTGTATGAAGAAACAGATAAAAAAAGCAAGCAAACCTTCCAAAACAAAGAAGCCTGTCTTACAGAAGGCCAATCACAGAAAAATAGAAAAAGAACTAATCGCCCGCATCCAGCAGCAGGCGGCAGTGGCTAAATTGGGGCAAGATGCCCTGCTTGGCATAGAGCTTTCTAAATTATTTGATGAAGCAGTCGGCATTATTGCAAAAACCCTTAATGTGGAGTATTGCAAGGTGCTGGAGCTCCTTCCAGAAGGGGATGTTTTGCTGCTTCGTTCAGGTGTAGGATGGAAGGACGGACTCGTTGGACATGCGACAGTTGGCGCCCGGGACAATTCACAGGCAGGATATACATTGCTTTCCAGCGAACCTGTAATTGTTGAAGACCTTCGCACAGAAACAAGATTTACCGGGCCGGCGCTGCTTCAGGAGCATGGGGTTGTGAGCGGTATGAGTGTTATTATCCATGGCAAAGGCCGGCCGTTTGGCGTTTTAGGTGTTCATACAACCCGCATTAAGTACTTTACCAAAGACGATATCCATTTCCTGCAGGCAGTTGCAAATGTGCTTGCCAGCGCAATTGAACGCAAGCAGGCAGAAGAATCGCTGGCGCGCAGCAAGGCTGAATTTGAGGCAATGTTTAGCTCCATATCTGAGGCTGTGATATTTGCAGATGTTAACAGACGCATTGTTATGTGTAATCCGGCAGTACAGGCAATCTTTGGCTATACACATGCAGAGCTTCAGGGAAAGACCACGGAAATCCTTTATGCAGAAAAATCCGACTATGAAGAGCAGGGGCGGCTGCGCTATCATGTTGGGGCAGCAGGGCATGAAAGACCGTACGAGATGCGGTACAGGCGCAAAGATGGAACTATATTTATAGCTGAAGCACTCGGCTCTCCTGTGAAAGATGCAATAGGAAAAACCTTGGGGTTTATTGCTATTTTCCGTGACTTGGCAGAGCGAAAGAAGATGGAGGAGAATTTAATAAGGACATGCAAATTAGAATCACTGGGTGTCCTTGCAGGCGGTATAGCCCATGATTTTAACAATATACTGACAGCTATCCTTGCAAATGTTTCACTTGTAAAGACATATATTAAGCCGGAGGATTTTATCTATCAAAGATTATCTGAGGCAGAGAAGGCGTCTATACGCGCCAGGGATCTGACACAGCGTCTGCTTATCTTTGCCAAGGGATGCGCCCCGGTTAAGAAGGTCGCCTCTATTGCGGAATTGGTCAGAGAATCAGTGGACCTTGCCTTGAGGGGATCAGATGTTGGATGTGATTTCTCAATTCCTGATGACCTTTGGCCTGCTGAGGTGGATGAGGGTCAGATAAGCCAGGTTATCCATAATATAATGCTTAACGCTGTACAGTCCTTGACAGACTGCGGAGCGGTTCATGTGCATTGTGAAAATGCAGCAGTAGGGCGCAATGAGGCTGAAAAAAATCCGTCCTTGCAAAAAGGGAATTATGTTAAGATTTCCATTAAGGATAACGGGATCGGCATCCCTGCTGAAAATCTTAAAAAGATTTTTGACCCGTATTTTACAACCAAGCCAAAGGGAAGCGGCCTTGGTCTTGCCACTACCTATTCCATTGTCAAGAACCACGATGGCCTTATAACTGTGGAATCAAGAGCAGGGGTCGGGACAACCTTCAATATATATCTCCCAGCGTCGGACAAGAAAATCCCTGCAAAGCAAAAAGAGGAAAACAGTCCTATTTTCGGCAAGGGGAGGGTTCTGGTGATGGATGATGAAGATATGGTCAGAGATGCAGCTGGCAACGTGCTAAAGTATATTGGATATGAGGCAGAGGCTGCTAAAGACGGCGCTGAAGCGATTGAGCTATACAGGAAAGGTATGGAATCCGGCCAGCCATTTGATGCTGTTATAATGGATATTACCATCCCAGGCGGCATGGGAGGCAAAGAGGCTATTAAAAAATTGCTTGAGATAGACCCAAATGTAAAGGCCATTGTGTCCAGCGGATATTCTGAAGACCCTGTTATGGCAGAATTCAGGAAATATGGTTTCTGCGGTGTTATTGCCAAACCCTATGAGACAGAACAGTTGAGCAGGGCGCTTTCCGATGTAATTAATGGCAGTAAGGGCTGAATAAATATATTTATGTTGACAAGCAGGTAAATTTGATATTAAAATTAGTATAATTTCAGGGGAGGTATTAAATAGTATGACAACATTGCTGGTGGTAGTGCATGTAGTAGTGAGTATTATAATGATACTAATCGTTCTGCTTCAGACAGGAAAAGGGTCTGATGTCGGAGCGGTGTTTGGCGGCTCAAGCCAGACCATATTCGGAAGCAGGGGGGCAGGGACATTCTTAAGCAGGCTGACAACTATTGCTGCTGTTGTATTTATGCTGACATCTTTAAGTCTTGCTTACTTATCAAAGGAGCAGGGGGGCTCATCAGTAGTTGATAAGGTAAAGCAGGAAAAGACAGAGACAGCGCCGGTTCAGCAGCCAGTTGAACAGCCGGCAGAGAAAAAGGATATTGACAAGAAATAAATTATATTGTATACTGATAATTGATATTAAGGTGTTCCTTCTGATAAAATTCAACAAGCCTTAAATTAAAAACAAAATTTTTTAAAAAAAATAAAGGGTGCCTTCTGTATATAGTCACAATCCTTTTGGAAAAACCTGTTAAAAAGGCATGGTGAGCATTGAGATAAGATACCATTTGTGCCAGCCTCTTAGTTTTCACATCTAAAAGAATTCCAATGAAGGCAGGTAATAAAAACCAATATATAAAACGGATATTAAAAATTAAAAGACACTATAGTGTCTAATCTTAGGAGTATAATATTATGAATTTAGTTGATTTAAAAGAAAAGAATATTGAAGAGCTGACACAAGTGGCAAAGGAGCTTAAGGTTGAGGGCGCTGCCAGCCTAAGGAGGCAGGAGCTTATCTTTGCCATACTTCAGGCACAGAGCGATAAGAACGGCGTTATATACGGCGAGGGCGTTCTTGAGACCCTGCCGGACGGGTTCGGGTTTCTGAGGGCGCCTGATTATAATTATCTGCCCGGCCCTGATGATATATATGTCTCGCCTTCTCAGATAAGAAGATTTAACATGAGAACAGGCGATACCGTGTCAGGCCAGATAAGGCCGCCAAAGGAGAGCGAGCGCTATTTTGCACTTTTAAAGGTTGAAAAGATAAATTTTGAGGACCCTGAAGTTGCCAGAGATAAGATACTATTTGACAACCTCACCCCCATATTCCCTGATGAAAAACTGAAATTAGAATATGACCAGAAGGATATGTCCACAAGGGTAATGGAGCTTATTACACCCATTGGCAAGGG
>CAKKRA010000186.1 GCA_919902475.1 Nitrospiria bacterium | reverse complement strand
TAGAATAGGACATTTCTATCTTGGCTATTTAGGACATTATCATGTTGGGATTACAAATAAAATTATAACGTGTCAAGCCAATTTAGAAATGTCCTATTTTTACCAAAATAGAAATGTCCGCTTTTTAAGCCTCTGTTAATAACAACTCTCTCGTTCCCTTAGGACGTTTCCTATTCACAGCAGGATATTTTTTCCATGGATGATCCTCAATGCCTTATAGCTTATCTTAATCCCATAGAATAGGACATTTCTAAATTGATTATTTAGGACATTATCATATTGGGATTACATACAAAATCACTTTACAGCAATTGTAAATTCGGTTAATATTCCTTTATGTCTGTTACTGCAATAGATATATATAAAAAGCTGCCTCAGACAAATTGCGGAAGATGCGGTTCTCCTTCCTGCTTTGTCTTTGCAACGAGGGTTGCCTTAAGACAGGAGGTTATTGAAAGGTGCGTCAGCCTTTCAGGGGATGAGCTTAAAGAGCTAAAGATGCTTGTTGTCGAGATTAAGCCATTAACAACAGGCTCAGGCTCAAATTCCTATGCTCAGGCAGCAGAGGAGATTAAAAAGAAGATAAAGGATATTGATTTTAAGGAATCTGCAGAAGGGCTTGGCGCAGAATATTTAAAAGAGGATGATAAAGAGTATCTGCGCCTTAACCTTTTTAATCATAAATATAAGCTCTCAAAAACCGGTGATATTTTCAGTGACGGCGGCCTGCAGCCGAGTGCATGGGCAAAGATATTTTTAATCATCTATGTTAATGCAAGAGGGAAGGGCAGTTTGAAAAACGAATGGGTCTCCTTTGGCGACCTTCCGAATACCTTTGCCAAGCAGAAGTCCTTTAAGGACAACAGCGAGAATGTTCTGATAAAAAACTTTGCCGGCAAAAAGGAGGAGCTAAAGGACGCTTGCGGGCTCCTCGGCGGCTTAGATGCATCTGCTGAATTTAAATGCGACCTATCATATAGATTTTCTGCGCTCCCAAAGATACCGCTTCTGCTTCTCTTCTGGGATGATAATAAAGAAGAGGAGTTTCCTGCAAGGGTAAAGATATTAATGGACAGGACAGTGCTTAATTTTATTGATATTGAATCCCTTGTGTTTCTTGCAGAGAGGTTTGCAAAGGAGCTTTGCGAGGCAAAGGGGATTATGGTTAATACAGTTTAAAATAGGAGGTTTTTATGATAATAGACGACATAGCTCTGATGATTGGAAAAAAGGTTGAGGTTGTTGCCCATGAGATTACCTACACAGGCATACTTATGGAGGTAAGCGAGGAGGAGATTAATCTCAAAGGCGAGTTTCAGTGGATTGGCATACCGATTGAGAATGTTGTATCAATAAGACCGGTCTGAAAATTATATAAAAACGATATCATACTGCTCCTGATGGAGATTAGGGTCTGCCTTTATAATAATCTTCTTTTTATATCTGTTTTCAAGTTCATCTATGCCCTGCCTCTCCTCATCATATAAAAGATTGGCTACAGATGAATTTACTGTAACCATAATCTTGCTGCTGCTTGAAGAGGCCGCCGACCTTCTTATCTCTCTGAAGATTTCATAGCATATTGTTGTGGGAGATTTCAGATAACTCCTTCCCTCACAATATGAGCATGGTTCGCACAATGCCCGCAGCAGGTCTTCGCGCGTCCTCTTTCTTGACATCTCAACAAGGCCGAGCTCAGATATCTGCAGGATATTTGTGCGTGCCTTATCACCAGAAAGGGCCTCCTGCAGGACATTGAATACCTTTTTGCGGTTCTTTTCCTTTAGCATATCAATAAAATCTATTATAATAATCCCGCCGATGTTTCTAAGACGCAGTTGATATGCTATCTCTTTAACTGCCTCAAGATTGGTTTTTAATATAGTCTCCTCAGGGTTTCTCTTTCCAACATATCTTCCAGTATTTACATCTATGGCAGTTAATGCCTCTGTATGGTCAATTACAATATAGCCGCCTGATTTCAGCCAGACCTTTCTTCCGAGTGCGCGGGATATCTCTATCTCCACCTCGTATGCGTCAAATATGGGTTCATCCTTTTCATACAACTCAACACGGCTGCTTAACTTTGGGAGAAAGGAATCAATAAATTCCTTGACCTGCATATATTCCTGTTTTGAATCAACAACCAGCTTGTCCACCTTTGGGGTAAACAGGTCCCTTACCACGCGAAAGACTATGTCTAAATCTGTATGCAAAAGACTCGGAGCAGACAGCTTGTCCCTCTTCTGCTGGATGTTCTGCCACAGGAGCTCTAAAAATTCTATATCTGCCTTGAACTCCTCATTGCTTACGCCTTCGCTTACTGTTCTTATTATATAACCTGCGCCGGGTTTCTTCAGCTTGTTGATAAGCTCTCTCAGCCTCTTTCTTTCTGTCTCTTCCTCAATTCTCCTTGATATGCCGATATGCTCAATAGTAGGCATATACACAAGATACCTTCCGGGAAGGGTTACATATGTTGTAACCCTCGGTCCCTTTGTTCCAATAGGCTCTTTTATAACCTGAACCATTATCTCCTGTCCCTCTTGCAGGAGGTCCTCAATTAAAACTGCGCTTGCCTTTTTTGCCTTTACTGCTTCAACAGTATCGCTTTCAAATTCAAGCCTTGCCTCGTCTGTCTCGTCCTCCATCATCTTTGCGTACTCTTCTATATTGGCGCTTACCTCAGAGACATACAGGAATGCCGCCTTTTCAAGGCCGATATCAACAAAGGCTGCCTGCATGCCCGGAAGGACCCTGATGACCTTTCCTTTATATATATTGCCAGCGATCCCTCTGTCCCTTTTTCTGTCAATATATAGCTCTGTTATCTCGCCGGCCTCTAAAAAGGCTACCCTCGTCTCTTCCCCTGTTGCATTTATGATTATTTCTAATGCCATTGTTTTCCCTCGCTAAGCATATGTCACAGCCTTAACATCCTCATCCATAGGGCTTTGCCATTCGCCATTTTTGAAAATATAAAGCCCTGTCCTTTTAATCATTACTGATTTTATTTCATCCTCATTCAAAGGCAGGAGCGCCTGAATCACCTCTGCAGGCTTGCAGCCCCTTCCATCCATGTTTTGTATCAGCATGTGCAGCCTAACCTCTGGTTTGTTTGATGCTATTGCTAATTCTTTGATATAAGGCCTTATATCTATCTCTTTTTCCCCTGACCCTGTTTTGCGTTTTACTATTATACCCTTTTTTTGCAGAAATTCATCAATAATCTCTTTAGAAATATTACAGGCAGCATCAGGCGGCATTGTAACAGTATAACTAAACCCTGAAATTGCCGCTGACAATGACTCTGCCTTAAACAAAAGATACTGCACATCAACAGCCTTAATCCCTATTGGAAATTGTGTATTCAATGCAGAGAGGATCTTGTCCATGCCCATTTTATATGTTAATTCTGCATCAAGATATTCAGACTCGCTCTCTGTGCCAACGGGAAGCGCAGGGCCAAAGGATATCTTGGGATGTGCAGTAAATCCCTCTGAATAGGCAATAGGTATATCTGCCCTTCTGAATGTCCTGATTATTGCTGTCATCAATTCAAGGTGCGAAAGGAATCTCAATTTCCCTGTCCTTGTATATTTTATGCGAATCTTAAATGGGAGCTTATCCTGTTTAACAAACTGCTCAATACCCTTTGTTATTTTCAGAACAGAAGGTTGAAATACTATCGGCGATATTCCCTTTTTTTCTGACTTATCCTCTCCAATCTTTCCTTTGTCGCACACACCGCAGTAAAAACAGTCGCCGAATCTGCAGTCAGCAAGCGCCTTTTCGCTTTCAGAAAGTTTCATCTCCTTTTCAAGGAATTTTTTATAGATGCCTGTATAAAGATGATCCCATGGAAGAATCTCATCAATATGTCTATTTCTATTAGCATAAAACTCAGGGCTTATGCCGCTGGCATTAAACGCCTGAATCCACCTGTCAAAATTAAATACCTCTGTCCAGCCGTCAAATCTGCAGCCCCTTTCCCATGCCTCTTTTAGAACAGCGCTAAGCCGCCTGTCTCCCTTTGAGAATACAGCCTCAATAAAAGATAGTTCAGGCCTGTGCCATTTTACACTGATGCCCTTCTTTTCCAATGTCCTTTTAAGATAGTATTGCTTTTTTTTAATCTCCTCAAGCGTTATCTGTCCCATCCACTGAAAGGCTGTATGCGGTTTTGGAACATATGTAGAGATGCTTATATTGATATTCCTATATCTGCCAGAGACCTCCCTGCTTATCCTCTTTGCCCTTTCTGCAAGGTCTATTATCCCTTGTATATCCTTATCTGTTTCAGTTGGGAGGCCAATCATAAAATAAAGCTTTATAGAGCCCCATCCCTCTTTAAAGACATCCTTCATGGCTTCATCAAATTCCTCGTCGCCCATCTCTTTATTGATTACCCTTCTTAATCGCGCTGTGCCTGCCTCTGGAGCCAAGGTAAAGCCGGTCTTCTTTACCCGTCGTATCTGTTTTATTACATCCGAGTGGAGTGTGCCGAGCCTCATTGACGGCAGCGATATGGCAACCTTTTTATCTATGTATTTATCCATAAGGCTTGATAAAAGCGGCGAGAGGCATGAATAATCCCCTGTGCTTAAAGACACAAGCGATACCTCTTCATAGCCAGTTGCCTTTAATGAGTTCTCAACTATCCTGTGTATAGTCTCAGGGCTTCTCTCCCTTACAGGCCGATAAATGCTCCCTGCCTGGCAAAACCTGCATCCCCTTGTGCAGCCGCGTGATATTTCAATAGTAATCCTGTCATGGACAATGCTCATATAAGGCAGGATCGGCTTATCAGGAAATGGCGCCTTGTCTAAATCTGAAATAATCCGCCTGTTTATCTTTTCAGGCGCATTATTAAGAGGCGTAATGCCCGCTGCTGTTCCATCCTGATTATATTCAATATTATAAAAAGAAGGTATATATATACCTTCAATCTTTGATAGCATATGCAGCAGCTCTTTTTTATCCTGAGACCTCTTCCTACATAACTGATGCACATCTATAATCTCGTTTATAATCTCCTCACCGTCGCCGAGAACAAAGGCGTCAATAAAATTAGCAAGAGGCTCTGCATTAAATGCGCATGCGCCGCCTGCGATTATAAGCGGAAATCTTTCATCCCTTTCTGAAGACATTAAGGGTATATTGCTCAAATTAAGGATATTCAGGATATTTGTGTATGTAAGCTCATACGGAAGCGTGAAGCCGAGTATATCAAATTTATCCAACGGCAGACTCGATTCCATGCTAATTAAAGGCAGGCTGTTTTTACGAAGCTGATCTTCATAATCAAGCCACGGCGCAAATGCCCTTTCCGCTGCCGCATCTTCCCTCTGGTTTATTATATGATAGAGGATCTTTAAGCCGAGATGAGACATGCCTATTTCATAGGCATCTGGAAATATCAGGGCTATCTTTGTCTTGACCTTTGTCAGGTCCTTATGGATGCTGTTGAACTCGCTGTTTATATAGCGTACAGGTTTGGAAACAAGATTTGAGATTTTTTCTTGCATAATAATTTAATAAAACAGCAGCAGCCTCCGCATCTTTACATTGATAAGCAGCCCAAGCGCCACCATAGTAGTAATAATAGATGTTCCGCCGTAGCTCATCAATGGAAGCGGTATGCCGACTACAGGCATAATGCCGGCTGTCATGCCAACATTAACAATAAGGTAAAAAGAGAGCATGCATACCACGCCGGCAGCAAGGAGCGCGCCTTCCCTGTCCTTTGCCTTGTAGGCAATGGTTATGCCCCATAGTATCAATACGAGATATATTGTTAAAAGAATAAATGCGCCGATAAAACCCCACTCCTCTGCAAAGACAGAGAAGATAAAATCAGTATGCTTTTCAGGGATAAATTTTAATTTATTCTGCGTTCCCTGAAGCAGCCCTTTTCCGAACAGGCCTCCGGAGCCTATTGCAATCTTTGACTGTATAATATGATAGCCAATGCCCTGCGGATCCATCTCAGGATCAAAAAAGGCAAGGATGCGGTTCTTTTGGTATCCCTTTAACATGCCCCAGAAGAAGTGTGCAATAAATGGTATTGTCAGGATGCATACAAATAACGTGGTAAGAATGGTCTTCATCCTTATGCCTGCAATGAGTATAATCATAAGAAAGATAAAGGAGAGGAGAAGGGCTGTGCCAAGGTCAGGCTGCTTTAATATGAGACCTACAGGGATTAAAAGAAGGGTTGCAGGAAGGATCATGTCCTTCATTCCAAAGCCGGTCTTTATCTTCTTATCAGAAAAGTATCTTGCCAGCAATATTATCATTGCAATCTTCGCAAGCTCAGAGGGCTGAAAAGAAAAGAGGCCGAGAGAGAGCCACCTTTGCGCGCCGAGGCCTGTCCTTCCTTTAATAAGCACAACTATTAAAAGTATTATAGTAACAGCGTATATCACATAGGCGTATTTTACTATTGTATGATAGTCAATGGTTGCGGCAAGAAAGAGAAACATAAGTCCAATAGCAATCCAGTAAAGCTGCTTCTGATAATAGGGTGTTGAATGGGGAGCAAAGCCGTAGGTGGCGCTGAATATGGTAAGGATGCCAATGCCAGAGATGAGGAGAATAACCCCTAAAAATTTCCATTCAAAGTTATATATCTGTTTAATGTCCAACATTCTTTAAATGCCCTTCTATGACCTTCTTCGCAATCGGCGCTGCAGCAGCGCTTCCTTTGCCGCCGTGCTCCACTATAACTGCAACTGCGATCTTTGGCTCAGATACAGGCGCAAAGGCAACAAAGAGCGCATGGTCCTTAAATCTTTTTTCCTTTAAAAGCTCCTTTGATATATTCGGTTTCAGTGCAACAACCTGTGCAGTGCCTGTCTTTCCCCCAATCTCTGCAATTGCAGAACGCGCTATTCCTCCTGTACCGCCCTGTTCATTCACAACACCGCGTAATGCATTTTTTAATATCTGAAATGTCTCTTCTTTAATTTCAACCCTTCCAATTTCAGCAGGTGGAAATCTATATTTCTCGCCGTTTAACCTGTTCTTAACTGCCCATACAGTATTAGGCTGATACCTTACGCCTGAGTTTGCCACTGAACTGATAAGCATTGCGAGCTGCACAGGTGTTGTAAGCACATACCCCTGGCCGATTGCAATTGAAAGGGTCTCGCCTGCAATCCATTCCCCTCTCTTTGCAGACAGCTTCCATGTGGTAGTTGGTATAAGCCCTGCCTTTTCTGATGGAAGGTCAATGCCTGTCTGGCTGCCAAGTCCAAGCCTGAAGGCATAGTCAGCAATCCTGTCTACACCGAGTTTGATTCCAGCATTATAAAAATACACATCGCAGGATTCTACTATTGCCCTGTGCAATGCCACACTGCCGTGGCCTGCTGCCTTCCAGTCGCGGTAGAATCTCCTGCCAAACTGAAGACCTCCTTTGCAGAATATCTTGTCCTCAGGAGCAGATGTACCCGCCTCAACAGCAGCAGCAGCAGTCACAATCTTAAAAACAGAGCCAGGCGGGTAAACACCCTGTATTGCCCTGTTATTAAGGGGTTTTGAAGGGTCATTGACAAGCGCCTCCCATTCCTTTGCATATAATCTCTTTGACAAAAGGTTATGGTCATAAGTCGGGTGGCTTGCCATAACAAGTATATCGCCGTTTGTTGTGTCTATTGCAACAACAGCGCCTGATTCATTACCAAGCGCATCCTCTGCTATCCTTTGCAGGTTGACATCTATTGCAAGATAGATATCATTTCCCCGAACAGGCTCTCTAACACCAAAGACATTCATCTCATGGCCGTATGCATCAACCTCTACCTGTTTATAGCCTGCTGTGCCTCGGAGTATGGGGTCATGCGTCTTTTCAATGCCGTCTTGTCCGACAGTAATGCCGGGGTACACAGAATCATCTTCAAAATTATCAAGCTGTGCCTGAGTAATCTCGCCTACATATCCGAGCAGATGCGATGCCATATTCCCATGCCTGTATTCCCTGCGGCTGACTGCCTCAATAACAACGCCTGGAATGTCAAGCTTATTTGCCTCAATTACAGCCATCTCTTTCCTGCTGATATTCTCCTTTATCCTTACAGGCGCAAATGGATAGGTATCTTTCCTCGCGGCTAATCTTGCGTTGATATCCTTTTCTGATATGCCTATCAGCTCAGCGACCCTTTTAATTGTTGATTCCTTATTCTTAAGGTCTTCAAGTATAACAGAAAGATGAAAGCCTGGGACATTATGCGCAAGGAGCTCGCCGTTCCTGTCAAATATCAGCCCCCTGTAAGGCTCTATTGGCAGGCTTCTTAGGCGGTTGCTCTCAGAGAGCTCCCTGAAATAACCGCTCATTATCAATTGAAGATAGCCTATCCTGATTACAAGTATTAGAAAGGTTAAAATAACAAATACTATTAATATAGGAAATCTTCTCTGTAAATCATTTAAATCTTCCTGATGCTCTAACATTTTTTACCTATCTGATTAAAATGGATTCCTTTGCTGACAACAGCCACTCCCTTTCCCTCTTCAGCTTTTTAATAAGAGGCCAAAGGAACACAAATGTGAACAGGCTGTTGTATAATGCCTGCAAAAAGATTATTTTCATTCCAGTAGAAAACATAATGCCTTTTGAAAAAACAGATAACAGGATTATCTGCAATATAACCTCTAACATTGTAACAAAAAATATTACTAATATCTGCAGCCTCAGCCGCATGTTAAGTATCCTCTTACCGAGCGCCCCTGCAGCAAAGCCTGTTGCCGCCTTTGATAAAAAATTCAGGCCTAATGGCCCTCCTGAAAATATATCTGCTGCAAGGCCAATGCCAGCGCCCATTAGCATTGCCCTTTCCTCATTATAGGTTAAGCCAATAGCATATATGAATATAAATATTATATCAGGTTTTACTCCCCATAAAGCAATGTTATTAACAAGGCTGGATTGGAGCGGGATAATTAATAAGCCGATTGTTATTAGAAGCGCGCTTTTCATCTTAATTAGTTATTACCAGAACCTCCTCAAGCCTTGCAAAGTCTGTATCCGGCATTACATCTATCTCCAGAAACAGGGCTGCATCGTCCCTTTTAACTGATATGACCTTGCCGATGCTCAAGCCCTTTGGATATATGCCGTCAAGCCCTGAGGTTATAACTACATCACCGTCTTTTATATCAGATAAGATGGGGATATATTTTAAGTGCGCAAGGCCGCTTCCCTTGCCTTCAACAATCCCCTCGTCCCTTGTCCTCTGAATAATTGCGGCAATCTCGCTGTTTCTGTCAATTGATAGAAGCACGAGAGATGATCTGCCCGATGTTCTTATAACCCTTCCAACTATGCCCTCCGGCGCAATTGCCACCATGTCCTTTTTTATTCCGTCTTTTTCTCCGCGGTTAATAGTAAAGGTCTTGAAGAGATTTGAGGCATCCTTGCCTGTTATACGCGCAGATATGGTCTTAAATGGGGCCGTTTCCTTAAAGTTTAGAAGCGCCTGCATACGTTCAAAGGAGTAAACCATTTCTTTGTAGTTGTTGTTTTCTGCTTTTAGGGTTTCAATCTCTTTTTTTAATCTCTTATTTTCCTCCTGCACCCTGACAAGGTTTAT
The DNA here is from genome assembly GCA_919902475.1 of Nitrospiria bacterium. Taxonomy (GTDB): domain Bacteria; phylum Nitrospirota; class CAKKRA01; order 9FT-COMBO-42-15; family 9FT-COMBO-42-15; genus 9FT-COMBO-42-15. The sequence continues at coordinate 4,542 of CAKKRA010000186.1, read as the reverse complement.
ATAACCGCTCCATATTCTGCTGATGCCTTCCTTTGTGGAGGTAATGCCTGACTGGACTGTTGAAATGATAAAAACTATCGGCCTTTCAATCAGATAATAACGAGGCCTCCTCTGCAGATTAGGAGACATGAGTATAATGGCTATGAGGATAATTATTATAAGGAGAATTCCCTTTTTATGGGTGTAAAAAAAACGAGGCTTACTCACTTATTTGCAGACCTATATAAAAAACGATAAATAAAAAGTCATTCGTAATGACAATCTTTTGGCTCATTATGAAGAAAGCACCATAATCTTTTTTAGTAAATCCAGCTCTTCAAGGGCCTTGCCAGTCCCCATAACCACTGTAGTCAAGGGATCATCAACAGTGATGATGGGAAGATTGGTCTCTTCCCTTAAGCGGATATCAAGACCTTTAAGCAATGAACCGCCGCCTGTTAATACAACACCTTTGTCAATTATATCACCAGCAAGCTCAGGCGGTGTATTTTCTAAGGCTACCTTAATGGCATTTACAATAGCTGTTATAGGCTCAGACAGCGCCTCCCTTATCTCTGCATCATCAATAATCAGGGTCTTTGGTATGCCTGATACAAGGTCGCGTCCCTTTATTACCATGGTCTTCTTCTCTTCCATTGGATAGGCATTGCCGAGTTCAAACTTTATCTGCTCTGACATGTATTCTCCGATAAGAAGATTATACTTTCTCTTAATATAACTTGTTACAGCCTCATCCATCTTGTCGCCTGCAACCTTGATCGACTTGCTGTATACAATGCCTCCAAGTGAAATTACAGCTATATCTGTTGTGCCGCCGCCTATGTCAACCACCATATTGCCTGACGGCTCTGAAATAGGCATGCCTGCGCCAATGGCTGCTGCAACAGGCTGTTCAATAAGATATACCTCTCTTGCGCCGGCAAGGAGCGCTGAATCCTTTACTGCCCTCTGTTCAACCTGTGTTATTCCAGACGGCACGCCAATAATAATCCTCGGGTGGACAAATGTTGCCCTATTGTGCGCTGAAGTAATAAAATGTCTGAGCATAAGCTCAGTTATCTCAAAGTCTGCAATTACCCCGTCCTTCATAGGTCTGATTGCAACAATATTTCCGGGTGTCCTGCCGAGCATCCTCTTTGCCTCTGTGCCTACTGCCAGTACCTTTCCACTAGCCTTTTGAATAGCAACAACAGACGGCTCATTGCTGACAATGCCCCTTCCCCTGGCATAAACCAACGTATTTGCAGTCCCAAGGTCTATAGCAAGGTCATTAGAAAACCAGCCAAAGAACGAATCAAACCACATTTTAATAATAACCTCCTGAAAAATTTAGGTCTTATAGGACAAAGTCCTATTCTTTATAATCAATTACCTGTGTCTTTGCTATCTCGTCGCCTATCCTTAGCCCCAATTCATTCCCTATTACGAGGATGCCCTCAAGCCCGATTATTATAATTGCAAGGAGCCACCCAACATACGGGATTTGGCAAAAAAGGGTATAGGCGATTGCAAAAGGGATATTTCTTATAATGGCTTCCCTGAAGCCCGCCTTTTTGCCCTCTGCTAATACAATTGCCCTTAAGCCGATCAATTTTTTGCCAATGCTCTGTCCCTCAAAAAAACCATCAGCTATTATTATATAAAGCAGTCCTGCAAAAAATCCAACAGGCGGAAGCAGCTTAGAGAGGCCAACAGCGATCAATACATCAATAAACTTTGCAAGATGCCTGTTAAGTGTATTTGCCTTTGGATAGGTCTTTGCGCCCCCTGCTGTCTCTTCCATAAACCCTCCGGAAATTCTTTTATTATAACACCTTTTATATTTTATTCAAGAGAAATATAGCTAAAAATATCACTAATTTATGTTTGAAAATATAAAGACGAGATCGCTTCACTTATCATGCATGGAGGTTAAAGCGCAGAGATTATCTCTTCCACCATTTATTGGTCAATTCTTTATATTCCTTATCTGTTTTAATCCTTTTTCTGTATCCTGAATCAAAGAGATAATTGAATATAAACTCTATCCTCTTTGTCAGCCAGGGGTACGACCTGTACTCCCATCCGCAGTTTATTCACCCGTCTCCGCGGTGTATGTTGCGGCCATAGGAATACCAGAGGTAGACGAACATTATTCCGTATATTAATAACAATAAAACTGCTATCTTAAGTATGTTCATTTTTTCTTTCCGTAAATCCTTTTCATTTCATCCGTATACTCCCCGCTTTTATCATAAATATACAGCGGCCTTTCAATCTTAAGCCCTTCTCTCCCTGCTTTTGCCCCTTCCATAAGCACAAAGGCAGCGTCTTCTCCTTCTCTGGAATAAACAAATCTCATTCTCTTTGGTTCTATGTTACATCTTTTCAATTGATAAATCAACTCTGCAAGCCTCTCTGGAAGATGGATTAAAAATAATGAGCCTTTTGCTTTTAATAGATAGCTGCTAATCTTAATTATTTCTTCAAGATTGGTCTTTATCTCATGCCTTGCGATTGCCTTTTCTTCTGTTGGATTTATCCTGCCGCTTTTAAATCTTCTGTAAGGCGGATTTGTAACAACAGCGTCAAAACCCTCTGCCTTGAACCTTTTTTTTATGTCCTTGATTGCAACATTCTCTATATGAACCTGTGCTTCAAGCCTGTTTAATCTGACACTCTCCTTTGCAAGCTCAAAGAGTCCCTTTTGTAATTCAATCCCTGTTATCTTTATATGAAGAAAACACTTCGCAAGAAGCAGGGCAATAATCCCGCTTCCTGTCCCAATGTCAATTATGTTTTTATCATCAGCCTTTACCTTCATAAAATCCGATAAGAGGATTGCATCAATGGCAAACCTGTAGCCAGCTTTCTTTTGAATAACCTTAACAGCCTTATTGTGAAAGGAGATGGCATCTATTGTTGCTGGACTAAATTCTCTCATTGTAAGGCTCATATTTCCCTTGCAGCAATACTGGCAGACCGCCAGCAATCACACACCTCATGTGCCTCCGTAGCCAATGGTTACCTTGTCTCCATCAACGATTACCGGAACCATTTCAGCGCCATTGGAAAATTTTAACATCTCAGCCATTTTTTCCTTATCTGCCTTAACATCATAATATACTGCCCTGTCACCATAGGCCGACCTGGCCTTTTCTGTGTAGGGTCAGCCATGCTTGCCATAGATTATTATTTGTTCTGCCATAGATAACCTCCTTTATTCTTTTAAAAGGATTATAATAATTAAAAGAAAAAGGGTCAATTATAAAATTAAAGTTTACGAATCACTTGCCATTGTCTTGAAAATATCATAAGATTATCTACATGCAGGTCATTGAGAAGATAAAAGACGTCTCTAATTTCATTAAAGAACTAAAGGCGCAGAAAAAGACCGTTGGTTTTGTGCCTACAATGGGCTTTCTCCACGAAGGACACCTGAGCCTGATGAGGTATGCAAAAAAGGTTACTGATGTTGTTGTTGTAAGCATCTTTGTTAATCCTACGCAGTTCGGGCCAAAGGAGGACTTTAATGCCTATCCACGCGATATGGAGGGTGACAAAGGCAAGTGCTTGGAGGCTGGTGTTGATATTCTCTTTATACCGTCTGCATCTGAAATCTATCCTGAAGGTTATCTAACCTATGTAAATGTAGAAAAGATTGCAGATGTGATGTGCGGCGCGTCAAGGGCCGGACACTTTAAGGGTGTTGCAACCATTGTGGCAAAGCTGTTTAATATTGTAAAACCTGATAAGGCATTCTTTGGCCAGAAGGACTATCAGCAGGCAGTTGTAATAAAAAGGATGGCTGCTGATTTGAATATGGATGTTGATATAGAGGCGCTGCCTACAGTCAGGGAGCCGGACGGCCTTGCAATAAGCTCAAGAAATTCTTACCTCTCTGGAGCGGAAAGGGCTGCAGCAGCATGTTTATATATGTCATTGAAGCTTGCAGAAGATAGAATAGGTAAAGGCGAAAAAAATAGTGCAAAGATTATTGAAGCCATGCAGCATATTATACAAGCAGAGAAACTTGTGAAGATAGACTACATTGCCATTGCAGATACAGAGACACTTGAAGAGGTAAAGACAATTGATAGAAAGGTTGTTATTGCCTTGGCAGTATGGATAGGAAAGACGAGGCTGATTGATAATGTGATTGTAAACCCCTCACCCTAACCCTCTCCCGCAAGGGGAGAGGGTAAAAATAATTCAGTCATGTTCTATACGCTGCGTTGATCTTCACATAATCATAGGAGAGGTCGCATGTCCATACAGTTGCCTCTGCCTTGCCGAGGCGCAGGTCTACAGTAATTGCAAACTCCTTTTGTTTTAACACCTCTGTTGCCTCCCTTTCTGCGTCTATGCCAAGGCCGACTCCATTGCCAACCATCTTTACATTATTAAAAAATAGGTCTATTTTGTCAGGATTTACTTTAATCCCTGAATAACCAATGGCAGCCATAATCCTGCCCCAGTTTGCATCTGAGGCAAAGAGAGCGGTTTTTACAAGATTTGAATTTCCAATTGTCAGGCCTATCTTTTTTGCATCATTAAATGTCT
>CAKKRA010000185.1 GCA_919902475.1 Nitrospiria bacterium | reverse complement strand
CGCTATACGCTTGCGATTAATTACCAAAAAATTGGATATGATTTTTATAAAGCCCTCAATAAGAAGGGCTGCTGCCTTTGCCCTTTCTTTTCCTGCCTGAACAACCTCTGCATGAGAAAGCGGCATCGGGGAAATGCCTGCTGCCATATTTGATATCAGGGCAATACCCAGAACCTTTATGCCAAGATACCTTGCCATAATAACCTCAGGTACAGTTGACATGCAGACTGCGTCTGCGCCGAGTTTTTGCAGCATGTTTATCTCAGCAGGTGTTTCATAAGATGGACCTGATAAGGCAGCGAGCACGCCTTTATTTAATTTTAGCCTTGCTGCCTTTCCCACCCTCGCAGCAATCTCCTGAAGCTCCTTATCATAGGCAGAAGACATATCAATGAACACATCTTTCCTCTTCCCCCTTAAAGGATTTTCAGGCATAAGGTTTATATGGTCTTTTATAATCATAAAATCACCCTTTTTAAATCTCTTATTTATGCCGCCCACAGAGGTTGTAACAATCAATGTCTTTATTCCAAGACCGGCCATGACCCTGACAGGAAAGATAACTTCATTCATAGAATAGCCCTCATAGTAATGCACCCTTCCCTGCATGATAACCAAAGGTTTATTGGCAATCCTCCCAAATATTAGATTACCTTTATGTCCCTTTACAGTTGATACAGAAAAATTGACAATCCTATGATATGGAATAGCCTCTGTTTCCTTGATAATGCTTGCAGCATCACCAAATCCTGAGCCGAGTATTATGCCTATCTCTGGTTTGAGTTTTATATGTGATTTTAGAAATTTAAGTGTCTTTGAAATCCTTTTATCAATGGCAGGCATATTAATAAACTACTGATTATCCTGAAGAGGCGGTTGAACTTCCTCAGCCTTATCTTTTTCCTTTGGCATATCCGTCTCTTTCTTTATTGCTGACTCAGCCTTTTTTCGGCCTATCTTTTCCCTTGTCAGCAGGATATTTGAAACAACCCTCCCCTTTGGCCCAAATGGCTCTAACTTTTTCCCGTTAAATTCAATATCAACACCCCCGGCATTTCCGAGTGTAATAAGAAAGCTCTTCTCTGCCTTCAGGTTTATCTTTTCACCGGGCTGCAGCAAGATATCCTTCTTTTCCTTTTCATCAATGGTTATCATCAGCCAGCTCTGCTCAGCGGCATTAATTACCAGTGTGAGGCTGTTCTTCGCCTTTTTTATTTGCTCAGCCTTCGGCTGTGGAGCAGGCTCTGTCTCCTTTTTGTTTAATGCCTGAACTGGAGTCTCGATAACATCTTTAGCCTTTTCCACTGCCTTTTCTGTGTTTTCTATTTTTACCTTCTTATCTTCTCGCTTTTCTGCCTTCTTAACAGGCTCCTCTGTGCGAAGAAAGAGTATAGCAAGAATAATAAGAAAAACTACGACTGCAGAGCCTATTATTGGGGTAATCTTTTTTGTGTCTAAATTTACCGCCTCTGCCCTTTGTATCAGATCTGCAGCCTTGTTCTCAAGAGGCACAGTCTCCTTTGTCTCATTTCTCAACTGATTATATCTATCAATAACATCTGCTTCACTAATACCAAGGCACTTGGCATAGGAGCGCAGGAACCCCTTTACAAATACCTCGCCTGGCAGGTCATTAAATCTGCCCTCTTCAATGGCAATAAGATAAGTGATATTAATCTTTGTCTTTGCTGCTACAGTCTCAAGAGAGGTATCACTGGATTTTCTTATTCTCTTTAAGTATTCGCCTATTGGCTCCATAAGAAGAACCTATTTTAAGATTTTAAGATAATTTTTGGCAGAATTGGCAAAATCACTCTCTGGCGCTCTATCTATTACCTTTTTAAATTCCTCTGCTGCCAATTTTTTATTGCCTTCCTTATAATATGCAATGCCTAAATAGTAGTGGGCGTCTACAAGGCCCGGATTTATCTTTATTGCTTCCAGATAATTAACTATTGCCTCCTTCCTTTTTCCCATCCTCTCATAAATCTGTCCGAGCTGGAAATAGGCAGGCTCAAAATTTGGCTGTATCTTTACAGATGTTTCAAACTCCTTTAATGCCTTTTCATACTCATTAATGTTTAAGTAGACAAGCCCTAAATTGTAATGGGCTGACTGCGGATATGGATACTGAGGATTTGACAATGCCTTTTTAAACTCCTCTATTGCCTTGTCCCATTTTTTCTGTGTTGTATAAACAACGCCTAAATTTGTGTGGGCATCTGAAAAATTAGGGTCTATCTTTAAGGCCTTTATATACATATCAATTGCCTCATCAAGTTTGCCCATATTGCTGTTTATCAGGCCAAGCAGATAATAGGAATCCCTATCATCCTTATATGCAGCAATTGCCTTCTGAAATTCCACATAGGCTAACTGGATATTGCCTTCGCTGTAATATTTCAGGCCGAGCTTGTGGTTGGCGTCTGCCATCCTCTTTCGCTCTGCAAGAGACGGGCCGCAGGCATAGATGAATAATAATACAACTGCACAACTTAAAAAGATCCTTTTCATAGCCACCCCTTTATTTATAGGTCCTCAAAATGTGTTAGTTTCTTAAATGCCCTGTACCTCTCTTCAATATCTTTATAGTTAAGGCTCTTGAGCCTCTCTAAGCTGAATGCCTCAACATTGTATGATGCCATCACACTGCCAAAGATAATCGCCTGCCTTATTGCAGATTCAGAGATATTCCCTGTATTTGACAGATAACCCATAAAACCGCCTGCAAAGGTGTCGCCTGCGCCTGTTGGATCAAACACTATCTCAAGCGGATAGGCAGGCGCTGCAAAGATATTCGCGCCGTTAAACAAAAGTGAGCCGTATTCCCCTCTTTTGATAATCAATATTTTTGGACCGTAAGACAGTATGCACTTCGCTGCCTTTAATAGATTTACCTCCCCTGCCAATTCCCTTGCCTCGCCGTCATTGATTATCAATATGTCAACCTCTTTAAGGGTTTTGAGAAGGGCATCTTTTTTGCCGCTTATCCAGAAGTTCATTGTATCGCAGCCGACAATCTCGGGATCCTTTACCTGCTTTAAGACATCAATCTGGAGCTCGGGGTCTATGTTTGCAAGAAAAACAAATTTTGACGATTTGTAGGAATCAGGTATCACTGGTTTGAAACTCTGAAATACATTAAGATGCGTCTCTAATGTCTTTGCCTCATTCAGTTGATAGCCGTATTCTCCCTTCCACCTGAATGTCCTGCCAGAAACCTTTTGCAGGCCGTCTAAATTTATTTCCCTGCTCTTTAAGAAATCTATGTGGGCCTTTGGAAAGTCCTCGCCTACAACTGCTACTAAATTTACATCTGTAAAATAACTTGCTGCGGTGGAGAAATATGTTGCAGAGCCGCCGAGCACATCATCAGCCTCTCCAAACGGAGTCTTTACAGAATCAAATGCCACTGAACCAACTACAAGGAGACTCATATTACTTTTTTCCTTTCTTGCTCGTTTTAATATATTTTCCAATAATCAATTCAAGCCTCTTTTTTGTTTTTAACGGGATGAGCTTTGGGTCTGTCATAATCGTATTCGCAAGGGCATCCTTGCAATGGCAATCCCGCCCCTTTGGTATATTTAATACAGCATCCCTTATTATCCTCTTTGCTGTATCAACATTCTGCTTTATAATCTGAATCACTGCCTCTACTGTAACATCATCCTCTGAAACGTGCCAGCAGTCATAATCAGTTGAAAGCGCAATTGCGGCGTAACATATCTCTGCCTCCCTTGCGAGCTTTGCCTCTGTAACATTTGTCATGCCAATAACATCCACACCCCATTTCCTGTATATCAGAGACTCTCCCCTCGTTGAAAACTGCGGGCCTTCCATGCAGAGATATATGCCTCCATTATGCGTCTTTGCGCCAACTGAAATGCTTGACCTGTAGAGATGCTCTGCAAGCCCATTGCATACAGGGTCAGCCATTCCAACATGCGCAACTATGCCGTCTCCAAAGAATGTGCTTATCCTTTTTTTTGTATGGTCATAAAACTGGCTTGGAATCATAATATGCCCTGGTTCTATCTCCTCTCTCATGCTTCCAACAGCGCTGACAGAGATTATCCTTTCAACACCGAGCTTTTTCATAGCATAGATATTTGCCCTGAAATTAATCTCTGTTGGAAGTATCCTGTGTCCCTTGCCGTGCCTCGGCAGAAAGGCAAGCCTCCTGCCGCTTAATGTGCCGAGAATAAATTTATCAGAAGGGTCGCCAAATGGGGTCTTTATCTTTACCTCCTTAACATTAGTAAGCCCTTCCATTTCATACAAACCGCTTCCGCCGATTATACCAATATCTGCGTTCAACTTCAACTACCTCCTCTTCCTAAAATAATCCTTCAATATCTCCTTATGGTCAAAAACAATCGGCTCTGGCAGATTGTCCTCTTTAAACACGCCGAACTCAGCAGCATCATCTGCTGCCTTTGGCTCTCCCTTTGCCTTTGCAATATAAACAGTAGATATAGTATGAAACCGATCATCCCTTTTCGGATCTGAATATGTATGAAACTGTTTAATAAGTTCTACATTTAGGGATGTCTCTTCTTTAGCCTCCCTTTTTGCTGCATCCTCAAGACTCTCACCGTAATCTACAAATCCGCCTGGTATCGCCCAGCCATAAGGCGGGTTCTTTCTCTTTATCAGAATTATCCCTTTGTCTTCTAATTCAATAATTATATCAACTGTAGGAATGGGATTTTTAAACTCCCTATGCCTACTTTCCACTCTTTACAACCTCTTCTACAAACCCTTCTTCCAATGCCGGCTTTTCCATAAGCTCTACAGCCTTCTGCGGAACAATTGTTGAAATAGCATGTTTGTAAATAAGCTGCTGCATATCCTGCTTAATGAGTATTGCAAAATTATCAAAACCCTTTATTGTTCCCATCAGCTTTACACCGTTCACAAGATATACTGTAACAGGTATTTTTTCCTTTCGCACCTGATTAAGAAATAGATCCTGCAGGCTTGTGTTAATCTTATTCATATCCTAAGCTCCTTTCATTATTATTGCATCAATTAGTAATAATATTGCACTTGATAATAGCCTATTTCTATTTTAACTTCAACCTTTTTTTAATGCTTGATGCCAGATCTTTTATGTCAATATCATCAATGTTAAACCACTCAATCCTTTTATCCTTATTAAACCATGTATACTGCCTCTTTGCATATCTCTTTGTATCCCTCTTTATCAGTCTCACAGCCTCTTCTAAATTATAATCTCCCTTTAAATATCCGCTTACCTGTCTGTATCCTACGCCTGTCATAGAGCTGATATTCTCATCATATCCTTTTTTAAGAAGGGCTTTAACCTCATCCACCAAACCGCTCTTTATCATCCCATCAACCCTTTCCTCTATCCTCTTATAAAGCCTTTTCCGATCCATTGTCAGACCGATAATCATAACGTTATAATTTTTTTCTTCAAAACCGTGAATCTTATGAAAGTGCGATATCGGCTTTTCTTCTTTATAATAGACCTCCAGAGACCTTATTATCCTCACAAGGTCATTTGGTTTTGTCTTTTTTGCTGTCTCTGGGTCAACCTCTTTCAGCTTGTTATAGAGATAGCCCTTGCCAAATGTATCTTCTTCATTTTTAAGTTTATCCCTTAATTCCTTATCTGCCTTAGGACCCTCCCACAGGCCGTCTATTACTGCTCTTATATATAAACCTGTGCCGCCTGCAATAATAGGCAGCCTGTTTCTCTGCCATATATCCTCAATAATCTTTTCTGCGCTTCTTTTATATTCACCCGCACTAAAAGGCTCATCAGGATTTACAACATTCAGCATGTGGTGCTTTACAGCAGCCTGCTCATCTTTTGAAGGCTTGACAGTGCCGATGTCCATACCTTTATATATCTGCCTTGAGTCAGCGCTTACAATCTCGCCGTTTAGTTCCTTTGCAAGCTCAATTGCAATCCTTGTCTTGCCCACTGCAGTAGGCCCTGCTATAACAAGAGCGGGTATGGTCATCTTCTTTTAAACATCTTCTCTAAATCTGTCTTTGAAAATTTTATTATTATAGGCCTTCCATGCGGACAGGTCTCGTATATATTCAGGTTAATCAAATCATCTATCAATGCTGCCATCTCTTTATAAGTCAATCCATGATTTGCCCTTACAGAGCCATGGCAGGCTATAAGCATTATAACCTTATCAACAACCTCGCTCTTCATCACGCCTTTTTGAAGGCCTGTCAGGCCGTCTATTATATCTAACAGCATCTGCTTGGCGCTCCCTGCTCCAAGCAAAAAAGGCACACTGCGTATAATATAAGCATCCCTGCCGAATTCTTCTATCTCTATTCCAATATTCATCAGGACATCTATATAATCCTTTATCATGATAGACTCGGCAGTACTAAGGCTTACCTCCTCTGGAATCAGCAGCGCCTGAACCTGAACAGCATGGCTGTTGTAAGACTGTGTAAGACTTTCATAGAGGAGCCTTTCGTATGCTGCATGCTGGTCAATTATCCAGAGCTCGCCGCCTGCATCAGCAGCAATATATGTATTATCTATCTGTCCGAGCGGAATTACGCTGTGCCCTGTGAGTTGGCTAAGTTGAATAGGTTGATTGGATAATTCTGCCGCCCCATGTGCCATGCCTTGTGACCCTTGCCCCATGACCCTTGCCCCTTCTATTGCATACCCTGATTGCTTCCCATAATCAGCATCAGGACTTGCAACCATATAAGAAACAGGCGGGATATCCGCTCTACGATGAGAGGGCAAGAGACCTTCTTTTAAGGCTTTCTTCACAGCCTCGTATACAATGGTCTGATTAACAAACCTTACCTCCCTCTTTGTTGGGTGGACATTAACATCTACTATAGACGGCTGTATATCAATAAAAAGGAGCGTCAGGGGACGCCTGTCCTTTGGAATAAGTGTTGAATAGGCGTCATAGACAGCACGGGTAATGACATTGTTTTTGATATACCTTTTATTTAAAAAGATATCTATATGATTCCTCTCTGCCCTTGTAAAAGATGGTTTGGAAACAAAGCCGTAGATATTGATGCTGTCTTCTTTTCCAGAGATGCTCAGCATATTATTCATAAAGTCCTCGCCATAAATCTGGTAAATCCGATGATAAAGGGGAGAGGGAAGGGTAAGGGGTAAAATAGCAGGCAGATTTAATAATTCCTTTTTATTATTAGTAAGCCTGAAGTGTATGTGCGGATTGGCAATAGCCTGCTGATTTATTACAGCAGTGATATGCGACATCTCTGTATTGTCAGATTTCAAAAACTTCAGCCTTGCAGGCGTATTGTAAAATAAATCAGAAACCTCAATGACGGTTCCAGCAGCAGCGCCGGTTTCAGATGCCTTTTTAACCTTTCCTTCTTCCATCTCAATCAGCGCGCCGGCAGTATCAGCAGACCTTGTTATTAATCTTATTCTTGAAATTGATGCAATGCTCGGAAGCGCCTCGCCCCTGAAACCCAGTGTAGTTATATTGAAAAGGTCGGCCTCTTTGTTAATCTTGCTTGTGGCATGCTTCTCAAAGGCAGTCAGGGCATCGTCTCTTGACATCCCCTCGCCATTGTCTGAAACTCGTATTAAACCTCTGCCAGCATTTATAATATCAACAAATACCTCTGTGGCCTTTGCATCAATGGAATTTTCAACCAATTCCTTTACAACAGACGCAGGTCTTTCAACAACCTCTCCTGCAGCTATCTTATTGATAAGTGTATCAGGAAGGATATTTATCTTAGGGGACATTAATGCACCAACATAAAAATCATGATAAATCAGAAATAAGTTTGTCATTCCGCACTTGATGCGGAATCCAGAATTATTAAGTAGGGGAGAACGGCCGTTCACCCCTACTTAATCGTAGCAAGCTTCCCTTTAGCAAGGGATGCCTCTTTTGAATTTGGAAACTGGTCAACTACCCTTTTTAAATATGCCTTTGCCTTTGTCTTGTCTTTGAGCTCTAAATATGCAAACCCTGCCTTAAGAATCGCTGCAGAAATCTTTTCACTCTTTGGATAATTAGCCGCAACCTTGTCAAGCGCATCTATTGCCTTTTTATATTCCCCTTTTCCATAATAACATTCGCCAATCCAGTACTGGGCATTGGAGGCTAATGTGGCATCAGGAAATTCTGTCAGATATGCTTGAAAGCCTGTCAGGGCAAGGTCATAATTTCCATTTACATAGTCCTGATAGGCGCGATTATATATATCTGTCGGATTCTGGCCTGCCTTGCCTTTTTCCTGCGGCGCTGGGGGAGCAGCAGCCTTTTCCGAGGCGCCGGCAGGCTTTCCCTCTGCAGCAGCAATCTTTGCAGAAAGTTCTTTAATCTTATATGCCTGATCATCAAGCCTCTGGCTAAGCTCAGAAATCCTGTGATTATTCTCTTCAAGCTTCCCCTGGATAATCTGTATATCAGTAGAAAGCTGGTCTATCTTTACGCCTAAATCAGCGATTATCCTGTGTATATCCTGCTGTCCCTTTTGAGAGGTAGATGTCCTGTCCTTTAAATAACCCTCAACAACCTCAATCCGCTGCTGCAATTGATTCTGTTTTCTGGTAACTGAGCTAAAGTCGTCCTGAAGTTTAACAAACTCAGCCTGAGGCGCACAGCCTAAAGAGGCAATTATCAAAAATATTGATAAAACGAAACTCTGCCTAAAAATTTTCACCTGAAATACCTCCACACTGTCATTCCCGCCTACGCGGGAATGACACTACTATTCACTGACAATTATTGCCCAACAACTGTAAAATGCGCCCTTCTGTTCTTCTGCCAGCAGTCCTCTGAATGGGAAGCGCACTGCGGCTTCTCCTCGCCATAGCTTATTGTAGAAAGCCTGTCTGCCTTTACACCAAGGGTAACCAAATATTTACTTACTGCCTGCGCTCTCTTCTCAGCAAGCGCAATATTATACTCATTTGTGCCTCTCTCATCTGCATGGCCCTCTATCTTAATCTTAGACTTAGAGTTGGAATTAAGCCACTTTGAATTTGACTGAAGAGAAGGTTTCGCATCATCCCTTACTGTAAATTTATCAAAATCAAAATACACATCATTAAGCCCTGAAGCGCTGCCTGATTCCTTTACCATTGGTGATTCGGTCCTCACCTGAGACCCGCTGTCTGGCGATGGTGTTGGAGCTGAAGCCACCCTTTCATCCGCACCCTTTGTATCCTTTGCTGTCTCCACCTTCTTTGCACATCCAAAAGAAATTAAAGACCCAAAAATCAAAACCCCCGCAAAAACCAAAAAACCTTTCTTCATTTTAAACCCCTCCTTTTATTAGTTTTTAATATTAGAGTATCAAAGCGTCAAAGTCTTAAAGTTAATCCTCTATTACTTTGACTCTCTGACTCTTTACCCATTTACTCATCTACCCATTCACCCATCTACCCTTTAAGGCGACCATGATGGGTTAATATTATTTGAGCCGTCAGATGTAAGCCTTTCTACCTCCCCTCCGTCAGCATTCATCATATAGATATCTGATTTTCCGTGACGCCTTGAACTAAAGACAATATGTCTGCCATCAGGCGACCATCTGGGGCTTTCATCATTTGTACTTCCATCTGTAAGCTGCTGAAAAAATGAGCCGTCAGGATTTATTATGCATATCCTGAATTTTCCATCTATCCTTGACACAAAGGCAATCTTATCCCCTTTTGGCGACCATGACGGAGATGTATTATAACTGCCCCAGAATGTAAGCCTCCTCGCATTTGTTCCATCTGCATTTAAAATATAAAGCTGCGGGGTCCCGCCCCTGTCAGAATTAAAGGCAATCTCCCTGCCATTCGGCGACCATGTCGGCGAGACATCAGTCGCAGGGTCGTATGTCAATCTCTTCAGATCAGAGCCATCCCTTTTTACCGTATATATCTCTGAATTGCCGTCTTTGCTTAAAGTGAATGCAAGGAGCTGGCCGTCAGGCGACCATGCAGGCGATATATTTA
>CAKKRA010000184.1:1507-9463 GCA_919902475.1 Nitrospiria bacterium | reverse complement strand
TGCAGCAGCAAAGGGCTCTGAAAACCGCATCTCCTTTACCATCCGTGAACCTATTGGGATTGTCTGTGCCATCTCGCCATTTAATTTTCCAATGAACCTTGTCTGCCATAAAATCGGCCCTGCCATTGCTGCTGGAAACAGTGTTGTGTTAAAGCCTGCGTCTTCAACGCCTTTGTCTGCAATCAATCTTGCAAAGGCGCTTATTCAAGCTGGTCTGCCAAAGGGGCTTTTGAATATTGTATTTGGCCCCGGAAATACAGTCGGTGAATGGCTGCTTTCTGACCAGAGGATAGGGCTCTACACATTTACAGGAAGCCCAAAGATTGGCAAGAGGATAAAAGAGGCATCTGGGTTAAGAAGGGTTATACTTGAGCTCGGCTCTAATTCCGCAGCCATTGTTCATAATGATGCGGATATCAAAAAAGCTGCCTCTGCCTGTGCACGGGCAGGATTTGCCTATGCAGGCCAGATTTGCATATCCTTGCAGAGGCTTTTAATTCATAAAGACATAATGGATAAATTTCTCTCTGAATTTATCCCTCTTGTTGAGAATCTTAAAGTCGGCAATCCGATTGATGAGGCAACAGATGTTGGGCCTTTGATAAATGAAGAGGCCGCAATAAAAGCAGAGGAGTGGATAAATGAGGCTGTAAAAAATGGCGCGAAACTCCTTACTGGCGGCAAGAGAAAAGGCTCTGTTGTATCGCCTGCTGTATTAACAGATGTGGAAAGGACAATGCGTATTGTATGCTTTGAGGCATTTGCGCCTGTTGTATCCGTGTTTCCATATAATACAATTGAAGAGGCAATTGATATTGTGAATGACTCTGAGTATGGGCTTCAGGCAGGAATCTTTACAAAGGATATAAACATTGCCTTTAAGGCAATAAAAGGAATTAAAGTCGGCGGGATGATGATTAATGATACATCCTTATATCGTGCAGACATGATGCCATACGGCGGAGTAAAAAACAGCGGCATTGGCAGGGAAGGACCAAGATATGCTATTGAGGAGATGACAGACTTAAAGACAGTGGTGATTAATCTGTAATGTTTCTATTTGTCATTGCGAGCGAAGCAAAGCAATCTCAATACACTATTGTGCTTTTTGTATTGACCTTTTTTACAAGGAAGAATAAAGCAAGAATAAAAGGTCAAGTCTTGAAATATAAAGATAGTGGATGAACGAGGGACATTGTACAAGTAGTAAAAGATTAGGCTAATATAACAAATACAACCGATTGTTAATACCTACATCTGATTTTTTAAGTTATACAGATTAAAATAGTTGCCTTCAAGGGTTTTTTCAGAATAGCAGAATAAGGCTGGTCATCACTCTCGCTCTTTTTCCATAAGCCGTTAAAAAAAGATTAAACATTTCATTTTCTTATTTCTTCAATCTCTTCCTGCTCTCTTCAATAACCTCTGTATTCGGCGGATTAATCTCAATAATCCTTTTAAATGCCTCTTCTGCATCCTTATTCAAACCCATTTTAAGATACAGCTCACCCAACAGCTTATATGCAAAATAATTGTCGGGCTGATATGTTATTGCCCTTTTAAGCTGGTCAACTGCTTCTGGCAGATATCCCTCATTTATAAAATCCTCTGCCTCTCTTAAGGCATCCTCTGAGAGAAGTTCATTTTTATATGTATTAGTCTTTATAAACAAATCCTCAGGATAATCGCCTTCAATCCTTCCTTTTAAATCAAATGCCATGAATCTTCCATAAGCGCCGGGCGGCGCTGCAAGATAGAATTTTAATTCAGAAGGCGAGAACAAGATTGAATAGGATGTATCAATGCGATTAATTGCACCCTTTTCTCTGTAAGGGAGCCTCCTGCCTTTAACATCACTATGATCGCGCAGAAATTCTATTACCTTCTCTTTTGTAATGCTGCCATAATTTTCAGAAATGATTTTTTCAAGTCTCTTAAATCTCGGCATACTATTGCCTTTGTCTCGGGCAGCGATATTCTTAGGGTCATCTTTATATAATTCAGTTACATAGTGGTTTGTCTGAAAGATTACGCTTCTCTCGGATTTTCTTACAGCCATCTTTCTTGCCGATGCCTCTACAATAACCGCCTCATTAGTTTTGCCATCGCCGATGATAATGCTTGATGAAGACATCCTCGGCGTCTCAGAAATAATTTTTACTGCCTCATCAATGTTATTTGCGTATTGCAGCGTCTTTTTTAATAAAAAAGAAATCGGCATCCCTTTCATTGACACATCATTAGAGCGTGATGACATTACAGATACTACAATCCCTTTATCATTAATCCCTGATATTACCCCAACCATGGCAGGCCAGCAGATAGATACAAAGGAATTACCCTTGTCAGGTTCATAGAATACAATTGTCTTTAGATTATCAAATGTCCCCTCATTTCCTAAGTCTGCATTTCTGCCGATTAAAAGTTTTCTGTCAGGCGTCGCCTCGCCTGAAACAGCAAAGGCGGAACTCGCAAAGTTGTGGCCAATATCATGGAGCACATGGAAGAAGAGGAGTATGCGGTAATCAGGGTTATAGTCCTTGAATGAGTCTGCCATCCCTTTCATCTCTTCAATATATTCTGCTGGCACATATTTCTCAATCTGCCCTGCCTTGTAATATACATATCTGTTTAAAAGCCATCTGCCAAATGAGCCTAATGGTATTTTTGGAAAGAGGCTTTCAAAGGCTCGGAGGGTGTCGTCAAATTTGTAACCGAGCAGCTTGCCGTATTGATAGCCCATTTCATGGTGGGAGCCTTTTAGATGCAGAAGATATGTATTGTCCTTAATCTCAAGGTATGCATTGTTGTAGGCAATCCTTTCCTGAGAGTAGACATAGTTATTGTCTGCTTTAAAAGCCTTTGCAGGCGCACAGGCAGAGAGCAATAATATACTGAGGAATAAAAGCGCTATCCTATCCATAACCTCACCACAGCAGCAAGAAAGACAATCAGGCTCGGAATTGCAATCAGCCTGTATATGCCTATCCATTCTGCCTTGAAATACTCCTTTGTTAAAACAAGACACATATGAACAGGCGACAGAAGCACGCCAAGATATCCGCCTGCAAATGCAAAGGCCATAAGGCCAATGCTGAATCCATTTTCCTGAAGCATGAGATATATCAATGGGAATGTTACGCCTACAAAGGCAACTGTAATCCCTGTAAGTATTCCTACAATAAATGGAAGTGTAAAGAGTATAATGCCGAGCGGCAGCCCGCTTGATGAAAAGGTCTCTGAAAGCGCTGGCAGAGCCCCTGATTTATCAAGGGTTGTTTTAAAGATCATTATGCCGACAACCATGAGAAGATAGTTTATTGAGATGCTCTCTTTAAGGGCAGCAATCATATCTTTTAAAGCATATCTATAAATAATGAACAGCGCTATTATTACAATTGCCATTGAAAGGCTTATATCTAGCCCGATTATCAATACAAAGAAGAAGATGGCAATAACAGGAAGTATGCTTAATACAAATGGCAGAAGATATGCTTTAGCGCCTATTTTTTCTACTAACGGCGCCTCGTCCTTTATTCCCCTTAATCCAAATATAATGCCCCCTATGATAACTGCAAGGCTAAAAGGCATCTGAGCAAGTATTATTGATTTGAGCGGTATATGTGAAATGCCAGAGGCAAGGATTATACCCGGATATAATGGTATGGTAAATTCCCACGGATGCCTGAACCAGTAATTGATAAAGCTTTTCTTTGCTGGCGAGAGATTCATGCCCTTGCTCGTCTCTTCAACAAAGGGCGCAGAAAACCTTGCTCCGCCGATAGAGGGAAGAAGCCCTATAACTGCAGGCATAAGGGCCATAACTATCCTGTGGTCATTTATCAGCCCTTTAAGTGAGTCTACCATCTTCTGGAGGTTTTCTGTCTTTCTCAAAACATTTTCCAAAACCATTATCATTGCAAGCGCAAGAATAAGGTGTATGGTTGTTGCATCTATCAGCCCGGCAACAATGCTTTTGCCAATCATCTCTGCCGGCATGGAAAATAGGATGCCGATAAAAAGCGCGCCAATAAGCATCACAAGCCCCAGATTCCATTTTAAGCGGATAAAAAAGACAATCAAAGCGAAGATAAAGACTATTTTAATTAAAGCCATACTACTAATTTACTAAAAAAGAGGGGGGTAATGCAAGGGGTAAAAGAGTGCTTAATATATTATGTCCGAATAAATGAAACCCTCCCCTTTAACAGGGGAGGGTCGGGGTGGGGGGAAATTACTGATTATACACGGGTCTGGTTCTTCCTGTCTCTTTGTCAATGAAAATCTTGTTTACAAGAGAGTTGTCCTTTGTAACAATCTCTGCCTCAAAGCCCTTGTCCTTCTCTGTTATCTTGCCGAGCTTGAGATTTGGATTTCTTGTCCACTTCAGATGGTTCTGCAGGATAGTTTCTGCCTCATCCTTTGTTATTGGCGCAGCGCCAATGGTCAGGTCATGATTCGGGCAGTTATCCGGGCCGCCAAAACCGGGTCCGCCGCCATAATATCCGCCGTGCATCATTCCAGCCATCATGCCCATGCCTCTTCCCATGCCATAGCCGTCGCCCCATCTGTGAGGCTGAGCAATGGCGATTGCTCCAAAAACTAATAAGATAAGGATTGCTGATGTTGTTAATAATGTTCTTTTCATTTTAAACACCTCCTTTTTTACCCCCTCACCCTGTCCCTCTCCCGCGAGGGGAGAGGGAAGTTTGTTTTGGCCTCTCCCTCAAAGGGAGAGGGAAATATTCTAAGAATACCCAATCGACCTCCCCTCCCTTGACGGGAGGGGATTAAGGGGAGGGTGGATTGTTAATAAGCCTTTACTGTTTACACTGATATACTATTGCATATATACTATTGCATAACTGGTGCCAGAGGGAGGGGGTAAAGAAAAAAACATTGCATTGCCTTGTTATTGTAAGTCTTTTATGAAGATGTTGTTGAAAGGATAGATAGGAGATGTTTTATGAGTGGGAAATTTTTTCTCGGATTAGAGGAGTAACTGTATATTTTTTTCTCACCTGATGTTATATTCCTTTATCTTATTCAATAATGTCCTTCGTGTTATACCGAGGATTTCTGAAGCCTTTGTGCGGTTGCCATTTGTTTCATTCAGGGTCTTAAGGATTAAAATTCTTTCCACATCCTTGATTGATGCTCCTGCTTCTGCCTTCTCTGTTGACTGTATTGCAATCGGCAGGTCAGAAGGCGCGATATATTCTCCTCTGCTCATTATAACTGCGCGCTCTATTGCATTCTCAAGCTCCCTTACATTCCCCGGCCAGTTGTAGCTCTGCATAAGGCTGAGGGCTTCAGGATGAAGCCCCTTTATAGCTTTATTGTTTTTCTCTTTATAATATCTCAGAAAATGATCTGAAAGTGGAATGATGTCCACATTTCTTTCTCTTAAAGAAGGCATGTGGATTGTAACAACATTCAGGCGGTAATAGAGGTCATCCCTGAACCTTCCTGCCTTAACCTCTTTATCCAATTCCTTATTGGTTGCCGCTATTACACGCACATCAACCTTTAGTGTCTTTGTTCCTCCAACGCGTTCAAATTCCCTTTCCTGCAATACGCGCAATACCTTTGCCTGTGTTGCAGGGCTCATGTCGCCGATTTCATCAAGAAAGATTGTTCCTTTATCTGCAAGCTCAAACCGCCCTTCTTTTTTTGAGATGGCGCCTGTGAATGCGCCCTTTTCATGGCCAAAGAGCTCGCTTTCCAATAGTGTCTCTGTCAATGCCGCGCAATTGACTTTTATGAAAGGCCCATCATGCCTCTTGCTCTTTTGATGGATAGAATTGGCAATCAATTCCTTTCCTGTCCCGCTTTCGCCAGAGATAAGAATTGTAGCATCTGTAGGCGATATCCTTAATACAGTCTCAAGAATCTCTTTTATCTTTTTGCTTCTGCCGATAATCTCCGGAAAATCCTTATCTGAAACCTCTTCTGTCTTTACATTCTTGACCGCATTCTTTACAGCGATTTTCAATTCCTGAATGTCAAGGGGCTTTGTAAGGTAATCTATTGCGCCTAATTTCAGGGCCTCTACTGCTGCTTTTACTGTTCCATAGGCAGTCATTAAAAGGATGGGAAGCTCTGGCCTTTTTGTTTTGATTATTTTTAACGCATCTATGCCGCTCATCTCCTGCATCCTGATATCCATTAAGACAAGGTCAAAACTGTTTTTTTCTGATAGAGCAACTGCCTCTTTGCCGCCTGACGCCTCTGTTATCCTGCACCCTTCTTCAGACAGCACAGCCTTAAGCATCTGCCTGTGGCTTTCGTCATCGTCAACTATTAGGAGTTTGGTGTTTTTTAGTTTCATGGTTATCAATACTTCCCCTTTTGTCCCCCTTTAGCAAAGGGGGATATAGGGGGATTAAACAGGCAGCCTGATAATAAATCTTGCCCCTTGCCCTTCTTTGCTTTCAATTGCAATCTTTCCATTGTGCATATCAATTATCTTCTTCACAAGCGCCAGTCCAATGCCTGTGCCTGATTTTTTTGTTGTAAAGAAGGGCTCAAATATCTTATCAACATTTTCCTTTGATATTCCTTTGCCATTATCGCTTATTGATAACTGCATTCCATCATTTACCCTTTTAACATCTATCATTATCTCCCCGTTTTTGTCTACTGCCTCTATGGAATTAAGCAGGATGTTTAATACAGCCTGTGTCATCTGATCCTTGTCTATCAAAACAGATGGCAGATTATCTTCATGCTCCTCCTTTATATTTATCCCCTTTCCTTTAATATCAGATTCAAGAAGCTTTATGGAGTATGAGATAATCTCTTCAAGCCTCTGTTTTTTCAGATTCAGCTCCGCTGGTTTTGCGTAATCAAGCAGTTCAGTGATTACCCTATTCAGCCTGTCTACCTCCTTAATCATAATATCTGCATAAGCTGCATCCTTCTTTGCCTTGAATCTAAGTTTAAAATATTGCGCAAAGCCCTTTATAGAGCTTAAAGGGTTTCTTATCTCATGTGCAATGCTCGCTGCGATCCTTCCTACTGCCACAAAGCCCTCTGTCTTCCTTACCTTCTCCTTCATATCCTCAAGCGCGGTATTTACCAGATAGTAATTCTGCAAAAGAAAGACAAAATAGATAGCGCCTGTTGCAAGAATCAGCAAGGCAGCAGCAATGATGAGTGTCCTCTTCCTTTCATCCTTCTGTATCTGCTCAAGCTCCGCCATCCTTAAGCCGACGATTATTATTCTGTCATTAAACATCTCCTGAGGCAAATCCCTTCCCATCATCCTTCTATGCATATCCATCATTCCCTGCATTCGCGGGCCTGGTCTTAAAGGTTTAAATGTCTTTGCGATTTCAAATACCTTGCCGATTTTTGGATTATTCTTTATCCTTGTTATTGCCTCGCCTGTTCTGGCAAACTCCTTTGTGTTTATCCACTCATAGGGATTTGTCTGCTCAAGCCCTGTTTTTGCAATTATCTCTCCATGTTCATCCAGCAAAAGTATATAAGCGATATCCGGCTCCTGCGTGCTCTCCTCAAGCTGTAGCTGTAGCTGCTCCCTTCTTGCCTCCAGCATCATTCCTGTGCGAATGCTTGCCTCAAGGGAGCGGATAAGGGTAATGCCCTCTCTGTGAAGGACATCTGTTATGCGGTGCTCTTCTCTCTTTATGTCTTTATACGAAAGGCCAATAATAAGAAGGGTGATAATAAAGGCTGATGCAATAATGGCAATGGCAGGAAGGGGGGTGTTTTTTCTATTTATTTTCATCTTCTTTCCACCAGATTACCGCACTCCTTTTTCTATCAACGAAAATATAATTTCCATTCTTCTTTTGAAGCCGCCTGGCAAGGAAATCATAAAGGAGATTATCAAACTCATTGGTTTCCAAACCCAGATACTCTTTCCAGAAGTCTACTGCCTCGTCTAAATCATCAAATGGCTGGTCAAAGTTGTATTCAATTATATTTACA
>CAKKRA010000184.1:0-1497 GCA_919902475.1 Nitrospiria bacterium | reverse complement strand
CTTCTTTTGATATTCCTTTTTAAAAATTATTGGATATAATTCCTTATAGAAAAACTTATCCTTATTGGGGTTTACATTTTGTATATGAAAGATATATTTTCCAAGCCTTCTTATCTGCTCTAAAAATCCTGGTGCGTCAACAACAAAGGAGGGAAGATTAGCGCAGATGATAATATCATGCTCACCAACACCAGCCTCATCCCACGGCAGTTCAATAATGTTTAAATTTCGCAATCCCCGAAGGGATGCCTCTTCCTTCAATACCTTTACCATAGCAGGCGCTGGTTCAACAGCAGTAACCTTTTTCAGCCTCTTTGCCAGTGCCTGCGCCAATGCGCCTGCGCCTGCGCCTATATCAAGGGCGCTTTTGCATTCCTTTAATATCGGCTCCATCACAGCAATCACCTTATCAGGGTAATCGCTTATCCTCTGGGCATTCCTGAACCAGTTTGCCCTTTTTTCGCTCCATTTTATTTTGAGTATATTGTTTTGTTTCACCGCCTCGCCACTACTCCCTTTTTGTCACCACCAGCCCCAGCACCTCTTTTGCCGTATCCTCTACAGACTTGCCTGTAACATCAAGTATCGGCCATCTGTGATTCCTGCCAAATATCTCATGGGCATATCTTAGCTCTTCCTTTATATTTGTTATATCTGCATAACTTGACCGCAGCCCTTCTTTTATATTTTTTAATCTTGCCTCCCTTATTTTTGTAAGCCTTTCAGGGTCAATTGTCATGCCCACGATCTTTCTCTGGTCAATTTTATATAGCTCCTGCGGCGGCTCCACTCCGAGGGCAATTGGTATATTTGCCACCTTCCATCCTTTATGCGCAAGAAATACAGAAAGCGGCGTCTTTGATGTCCGCGACACGCCAACAAGGACTATATCTGCCTTATCCAAATCGTGAACCTCCCTGCCGTCATCATGTTTTACAGTAAACTCTATGGCTTCTATACGATTAAAATATTCTTCATCTAACTGATGCAGGATGCCGGGTATTGCAATGGGAGGCTTTTTAAGATATTTGGCAAGAGTATAGAGCAGGGAGCCGATGAGATCTACAGTCTGCACCTTATGAGCCTTGCCCTCTGCAAATATCTTTTCCCTCAGTCTTTCAGATACAATAGTATGGACAATAAAGGCGTGTTTTTTTGCAGCGTCGCTGACAATGGACTTTATGTGCCTTACTGACCTGATATCGCTGAAGCGGGTAACGGTTATGTCCTCATCCTGAAACTGAAATAGCGCAGCCCTTACCATCCTGTCTGCTGTCTCGCCTGTTGCATCAGAAACAATAAAGACATGATGCCCCTTTTCCTTTGTCATGCCCTTATAATAGCCGAATTTCAGGAGAAAATCAATTTTCTTGCAACAGTTGAAAGAAAGATATAGAATCTATCATCAGGCAA
The DNA here is from genome assembly GCA_919902475.1 of Nitrospiria bacterium. GTDB lineage: Bacteria > Nitrospirota > CAKKRA01 > 9FT-COMBO-42-15 > 9FT-COMBO-42-15 > 9FT-COMBO-42-15. The sequence continues at coordinate 84 of CAKKRA010000184.1, read as the reverse complement.
AAATAATTCAGCAGCAGGCAATTTAGAAGCTAACAGGCTGTTGAAAAAGTCATCAACAGCCTTGATTACACAGATTAGGAAAAA
>CAKKRA010000183.1 GCA_919902475.1 Nitrospiria bacterium | reverse complement strand
AACGGCTTCCCATCAGAGATAATAGAACCCTTCAAAAAAAAGATTGGTAAAAACATACTCTGCAACAGGCCTGCCTCAGGCACAGAGATTATCAACAAGCTCGGCGATGAACATATAAAAACAGGCTGCCCAATTATATATACATCAGCAGACAGCGTCTTTCAGATAGCAGCGCATGAGGATGTAATACCCCCTGAAAAGCTTTACGAGATGTGCGGGATTGCAAGGGCAATACTAAAACATCCTCATAATGTAAGCAGGGTAATTGCAAGGCCCTTTGTCGGCACATCAGGAAAATTTGTGAGAACAGAAAGGAGGCGGGATTTTTCACTTCCACCGCCTGATAAGACGCTTTTAGACATATTATTTGACAATCTCATTCAGGTATTGGCTATAGGAAAGATAGATGATATATTTGCTGGCAAAGGGATAACTGATTCCATTCATACAAAGGATAATGAAGATGGCATTAAAAAGATATTAAAGGCAATGCCCAAGATTGAAAAGGGGCTCATCTTTGTAAATCTCAATGACTATGATTCAAAATATGGGCACAGAAACGATGCAGAGGGTTATGCAAAGGCCTTAATAGAATTTGACAAAGAGCTTCCAAAGATACTGGATAAGATGAGAAAGGATGACATCCTGATAATTACAGCAGACCACGGCTGCGACCCAACAACACCGAGCACTGACCATTCAAGGGAATATGTGCCTCTGCTTGTTTACGGAGATGGTGTTAAGTCAGGCGTGAATTTAGGCGTAAGAAAGAGCTTTGCAGACCTGGGCCAGACCATTGCAGAGATATATAATGTAGAGAAATTAAAGGCAGGTGTAAGTTTCTGGAAGGAGATAAAGGGTGGCTGAGTGGTCAGAACTCCTTGTGACCTATGACGAGATAGAGGCTGAGATGATAAAAGACCTCCTTGAGAGCGGCGGGATACCAGTTGTAATAAAATCTTCAAAGGTTACTCCATATCCTGTTAATATTGGAAAGATGGGAGAGATAAAGATTCTTGTGAGGGAGGAGGACATTGAAGCGGCTAAGGCATTTATAAGGAAAAAACAATGATCAACCGCAGAGAGTTTATGATAATGACTGCAGGAGGTGTGTTGTCTGCTATGGCAATGGATAAGGGTGTTTTTGCATCAGAAAATAAAAAGGCAAAGGTCTCGCTTATCAAGACATCTGACAGGCAATCTGGCATAAAGAGGGCAATAGACCTTCTTAACATAAATCCTGTAAAAGACAAAAATGTCCAGCTAAAACCCAATTTTAAAACACCAGCCCCATTCCCCGGCTCTAAGCATAATGATACACTAATCAATTAGAAACTCCATATAAAAAAGTAGTTAAAGAAAAAGAGAAAGCTAGAGTAACT
>CAKKRA010000182.1 GCA_919902475.1 Nitrospiria bacterium | reverse complement strand
TAGCGGTCAAGGTGGTTGATATTTTCGGGAATGATACGATGAAGGTGGTGGAGGTGAATATATAATCTTATGTATCTCCCTGAAGACATTGACGATATTTTGCGAAACAGAGAAAATGAGATATTGGAATTTAAAGAAGCACGGGGTAATTTTAGCGACGGAGAAAGATCTGATTATTGTGCTGCGCTTGCAAATATGGGTGGCGGCAGATTACTGCTCGGAGTTTCGAATAGCAGAGAAATTGTCGGGACAAGTGTGTATCAAGGAACGATCAATAAGATTCCGCAAGAAGTTTATCAGCAAATTGGCATAACTGTGGTCGTTGAGGAAATTCAACATTCCAAAGGGAGAGTTGTAATTTTTGATATACCGCCGCACCCGGTTGGACAGCGAGTGCGGAGCAATGGAGGGAAATATACATATCCTATCCGAAGAGGTGAGTCTCTTGGAGAGATGGATGACACAACGACAAGGAAAATTTTGAATGAGATACAACCGGATTTTTCCTCCAGTATTATTGAAAGTCTATCCATTGATGATCTTGATGATCGGGCGGTTACTGATTTTAAAAAGAGAATGGCCGAAAAAACAGGTAACCACTCGCTTATTAATTCTTCTACAGCGCAGATACTACAGGATGCGGAACTTATGCGAGGCGGTAAGTTTACTCTCGCATGTCTAATTTTGCTTGGCAAGAAAGAAAAAATTGCGGAGTTGTTGCCACAAGCCGAGATTATCTATGAATGGCGCAGTACAGTGGAACAGATTCATCATGATTTTCGCGTATCGTGGAGAGCGCCATATTTTGTCGTTTACGATGACATTTGGCAGACGATTCATGTGCGCAATCTCCGCACCCCGTATCAAGAGGGATTTATACAACAAGAGGTATTAGCGTTTGATGAGAAGTCGTGCCGTGAAGCCGTTAATAACGCGGTTGCCCATCGCGACTATTCAATTATTGGACGCTCAATTTTTATTTATGCTTCCCCGCAATCGTTCGCGGTAGTTAGCCCCGGCGGCTTTCCGCAAGATATTACGCCGGAAAATATTTTAAAGGCCGCTCCGCACTGGCGAAATCGGCTGATCGCAGAAGCGTTTGAGCGCACGAAATTGGTAGAAAAATCTGGACAGGGACTGGATGTAATTTTTGATGCGACTATCCGGCATGGGAAAGGCCTCCCCGATTTTATAGGCACAGATGCCCATACGGTACGGATAAATATTCCAGCAAAAGTAAAGGACGCGGAATTTGTCAGATTTTTGGAAAAAGTTGCGAATGAACAGCAGGTTAACTTTTCATTTGATGAAATTTATGAATTAGAACTGCTTCGTGGACAAAAAATCGCTGCAAGTTTGCAACACAAAGAAAAGTTTTTTAAACTTGGAATTGTAGAAAAAATAGGCAAGACAAGTGGAACAAAATATATACTTTCACATAGATATTACACTTATGAAGCAAAACCAGGAGTTTATACGCGAATCAAGGGTCTTGCTCGTGCACAAAAAAAAGAGCTGATTCTTAATCACATCAAGAGAGAAGGTAAAGGACATAAAGAGGATTTCATTGATGTGTTTCCTGAATTGAAGAAACAAGACATAGCCAATTTGTTACAGGAACTTAAGTCTGAAGGTAAAATTATTCGTCAAGGCTCTACAAGGTCTGGATATTGGAAATTAACTACTGTTGAATCTAATTAGTTAATGTTATGTTGATTTTAGTTAATAACATATGAAAAATTGAGCAAAAACAATGCTGTGAATAAGTTGTAGATTAACTAAATTATGGCATTACACCCTAAATTTCCAAAATCACCATACGAGATACTTGAGCCTGATTACCGCTGG
>CAKKRA010000181.1 GCA_919902475.1 Nitrospiria bacterium | reverse complement strand
TTTGCTGCTGATTTAGCTAAAACGCCGCCACTTCCAGATGGATGTGACTTCTGAGACCATTCAGTTAGAAGAGGGTTTTAGAAGGGAATTGATTGACCTCTTTAATCAATGGAGGGATTCTATTGCTAAGATAATTGATGAAGGGATTAAAAAAGGGCTTATTAGAAAGGGGGTGGATTCACAGGCAATGGCAACAACAATAATTGGAATAATTGAAGGCGCTCTCCTTATTTCTCAGTTGAATAAAAAGGCAACAGATTATAAAATGGTTTCTGACAATATTAAAAGGTTAGTTAATGGTTTATTTGTATAAAAATAAAAACCAATAAACAGGAGGTGTTTGTATGTCAGCATACAGAATGTTATTTCTTTTTACAGCAGGGGTAATCTTGCTGGGGATTTGGTTGACTGGTTTCAATAAAGCGCATTGGGTCTTATATATTCCTGTGGTATCATTAACCTTTGCCGGAATCAGCGGCATCTGTCCTGGTCTTATATTTTGGAAAATGGTCGGTTTTAAAAATGAACCGCTTCGTTGTAATTTGCCAGGTTCTAAGGATTGAGAGTTATTAGGGGCAACACACCCCTTAATCCCCTCTTGATAGAGGGGAAATCCCTCCCTTTGGAAAAGGGAGGTTAGGAGGGATTTTACAAATATATCGTTACAATTATTAGATTGTTAATAGGTAAAGGAGAAGCAGCTATAAATATTTTTTTATCATTAATGGGCTTGATAATACTGTTTTATGTTTCAATTTTTCTTTACATGAAGATTCGGCTTGCAATGAACCTGAGGCGTGGGGACTCTTGCCAAGGTATGAAGCGCGGAATATCCTCAGCATATTATCCGAAGGGAAGGGGATAGCCAGCCTATGTCAAAAGTCTACTTTGCCTCTGCAAGGGCTAAAAAATGGGATTATAAAGACAGCCTTTCGGGAAAATTAGAGCGTCTGATTAAGAAGGTTGATTTTAAAAAATATTTTAAAAAAGACGAAGAAGTTGCAGTTAAGACCCATTTTGGTTCAGAGGGCGCGCACAGGATTATAAGGCCTATTTTTATCAGAAAGGTTGTGGATGGTATAAAGGTTGTTAAGGCAAAGCCCTTTGTAACTGATACAGTTCGGATAATGGGTTTAGACTATCTTGAGATAGCAAATCAGAATGGCATAAACCATCATTCCTGCGGCGCGCCAGTTGTATTGGCAGATGGATTGAATGGAAAGGATAATATACTTGTAAAAGTAAAAAGGGGCAGAGTCTTAAAAGAGGTGGCAATTGCAACGCTCATCCATGATGTCCCTGCTATGGTTGTCCTCTCCCACTGCAAGGGACACATAAACGCTGGCTATGCTGGCGCAATAAAGAATCTTGCAATGGGAGGCATAAGCTCGGAACACCGCGTACACGGCTGGAAAAAGGGCAGGGGCTGCATACACACATTTGGCGAAGGGATTATCACATGGACAAAAGATAAATGCACATACTGCAATCAGTGCGTTAATGTATGCCCTCTCGGCATAATAGAGTTTAAAGGGAAGAAGTGGACATACATAATGGATGAATGCTGGCGCTGCGGAAGGTGCACAAGGGTATGCCCTGAAAAGGCATTGCATCTTCCTCAGAACGATGAATATTTCCAAAAGGGCCTTGCAGAGGGCGCAGGAGCTGTTCTTTCTACATTTAAAAAGAAGAAGGTTATTTACATAAACTTTCTTCTTGATATTCAGCCAGAGTGCGACTGCATGCCTGTTGCAGATGTCCCTCTGTTTCAGGATCAGGGGATACTAATATCCGATGATATGGTAGCAGTTGAGCAGGCATCAGTTGATATTTTACGAAAGGCAAGGTTTATCCCAGACTCTATGGCAGGCGATAGAAAGGTTAAGGAAGGAGAGGATGTGTTAAAGAGACTTCACGGAAAAGATTATCAGCTCCAGATTGACGAGGCAGAGAGGCTTGGTTTGGGGAGCAAAAGGTATACGCTGGTTTCTGTTTGATTACCTTTTCTTCTCCACCCAATACCCCATATTGTTGATTGCCTCTGTAAGCTGCTCAGCGGTTACCTTGTTTTTTTCAAATGTAATTTTTACCTTCGCCTCTTTCAGGTTTGCCTCTGCATTTTTTACGCCAGTAATCTTTTTAAGCTCGCCTTCTACCCTCTTTGTGCACTGAGAACAGGCCATGCCGCGGACATTCAGGGTGATGGTTTCTTCCTTTGCCTCTGCTATTGTAAGGGATATTGATAAAATAATTGCCAAAGCTGTTAAGGCAAAAATCTTCATTATCATTTTGCCTCCTCTAAAAGTGGAATGGGTTTTAAAGCAGTGTCTGCCAGTTCCTCTATGACCTCAAGCGAGGCCTCGCCAAACAGCACCTTTTTTACCATGCCGTTCTTATCAATAAAAAAGAAGGCAGGGACTCCGTGTTCTATATAATACTCTTCTACGATTTTTACATTGCCATATAAAATTGGAAATTTAATATTATATTTTTTTTTATATTCATTCATATATTTCACATCAGCAGGCGTCAGGAGTATGCCGATAACCCTGACGCCTTTATTTTTATATGACTCAGCAAATTTTGCTATGACAGGCGACGCCTGTCCGCATGCTGGTCACCATGTAGTCATAAAATAGAGCATAACGCCTTTGGTATCCTTATCTTTTAATATTTTATCAAGCGAGATGTTTTCTCCATTTTCAACGGCCTCTTTTAAATCAAAAGAAGGTGCAGGATAATAGATGGCAGCAAAGGGGATTGAGGCAGCAGTAAAAACAAGAAAAAGCGCTATTATGATAGAGAAGAGTGTTTTGCCTTTTTGAGCTTTTTGTCCTTTTTGGGCTGATTCTAAAATCGCCTTTACAATTATCTCTGCATCCGGCGCGCCTGTAATCTCACCTTTTGCAGTGTAATAAGTCCGGCAGCTAAGGCTTTCTCCTTCAGCAACTATTCCAGTTACATCCTTACCATCAATAAGTATTGTAGGAGAACCATAGCCCTTCAACTCTTTTGGCATATTTGGATCATTTAAATCAATCTCATCCCATTGAGCAGGAATATCTGCCTTTGCAAAGGCCTCATTGAGGTTTTTTCTTGCCATTGAAATGTTTGGACAACCCTTGAAATATAACAATTCTACTTTCATTTATTTGCCTCCTTTTATCTTTCCAGCGCCTCTAATATTGGGCACTCACTTACAGGCCCTCTGCCTTTACATTCCTTTGTCAGATTAACGAGAGCCTTCTTCATCCTCTGGAGGTTGAGTATCCTTTCTTCAATATCTGCAATCTTTGCC
>CAKKRA010000180.1 GCA_919902475.1 Nitrospiria bacterium | reverse complement strand
AATAACCTCTTTTGGATAGTAATTGTCATTCAGGGCAACAATCTCAATCTCCTGAACGCCGCTGTCATTTACCTTTGCTGTCATCTTTTTTCTCTGCCTTACATCTTCCTCTGCAATCCCTGAGCCGCTTGACACCAATCCTTTAAGCGGCGATGCCTTTGGTGTTATTGAAAAATCAATATTAACAATAGCGATCAAAGCTATAACAGCAGCCACAGCCCCGTATCTGCTTATAATAAGGGGAACCCTTTTCTTGCTTCTTGAATATACAAGATAGATAAGACCTGCGATAGTAATAAAAAATAGGATAAAGAAAAAAGGCATAAATATATTCAGATTAAACGGCCTCATCATCTGGCCGAGCATGGCGCCCATCATCCCGCCCATCCATCCTGCCATAAGCCCTTCCATTGCGCCCATAAAACCGCCGAACCTGCCGATGGGCACGCCAAACAAAATGCCGGCAATACTGCCAATCATCACGCCTGCAAGGAAATTGCCTGTTGGAAGAAGTATAAATGTTCCGACTGCAACACCTGACAGCATGCCTATTGTCATGCCAGCCATCATCCCGAGCATCTCATCACCCTTTTTCAAGAGCCTGTAGATAATAAGACCTGTGATAGCAAGCGCAGCAATCGCGATAATCAATGCGCCATAATATTGACCTGTCATTTATTTTTGCCCCCGAATTTTGCCCCTAATTTTGATAGGAGTGCAGCAATAATTAGATACACCACCCCTCCCCACACAAAGAGGATTGCTGTAAATATTAATGCCTCTTTTAAAGGAAAGCCGCCTCTTGTAAACTGATACCACTTGCCGCCGAGCCTTTGCGGAATGGTGAGCATTGCCTCATCACCGTAACGTTTATAAAAATATTCAACAATCTCCTCTTTTGTAAGACCTCCCTGCAGCTTCTGGCCAATCATGTCCTTCCACTCCAAGCCGCAGCTCATGTGGCAGTCCTCAAGCACCATAGGACATTCGCACGGGCAGGCAAGGTTGTGGGAAATGCCAAGCACTGTATTGCCGCCAGCCTGCGGCCAGAAGATGTATTTAAAGCCAAAGAAAAGGGCCACAAGGGCTATTGAAAGGAGATATATCTTTATCTTTTTTGATGTTGGCATATAATGATTACCTTCACCCTCCCCTTAATCCCCTCCCATCAAGGGAGGGGAAAAATTAGAGAGCCCTCTGTCAAAATAGAGAGGTTCTCTCTTCAATCCCCTCTCCCCTTGCGGGAGAGGCATAACATTTATTCCCTCTCCCCTCTGGGGAGAGGGTTAGGGTGAGGGGTGTTTCCGAATAAAAAACCTAT
>CAKKRA010000179.1:2899-6120 GCA_919902475.1 Nitrospiria bacterium | reverse complement strand
GATTTAGCCGGCAGCAGCAAGAGGCCTGTCATGAATGTTAATGCCGGTAAAGACATGTGCTGCCTCCTCTTTCTTGCCTTTTCCATTGCCTCCATTCCCTTTTGAAGTCTCCTTTTTTTGATGTAAAGACGCTGTATGCTCATGCGTGCCATTCATGGAGAATCTGCCCACCAATTTCTGCAGCCGGTCACCCTGCACAGAAAGCTGATCCGCTGAAGCAGCCAGCTCTGCTGAGCCTGATGCGTTTTGCTGCACCATCTCTTTCATTTTTTCCATTGCCTTTACAACCTGTTCTGTGCCGGATGACTGTTCCTCTGCCGCTGAGGTTATCTCCTGTGTCAGCTCATTGAGGTTTTCTGCTGCCTTATTTATCTGTTTGCCTCCGGCAGACTGCTCCTGCGTAGCAGCATTTATCTCCTGAGAATATTTTGCCACTTCAACAACCGCCTCTTCTATTTTCCTTAATGTGGATTTTACATCTTCGCTCAGGACAATCCCCTGTTTTGCTATGGATGTGCTGCTTTCCATATGATTCACAGCATCCAGAGCCTCCTGCTGAATACTGGAAATAAGCTCGCCTATCTCCTTTGTTGATGCCGCAGAACGTTCTGCAAGCTTTCTTACCTCATCTGCAACAACCGCAAAACCGAGGCCCTGCTCTCCTGCCCTCGCAGCCTCAATAGCTGCATTTAAAGCAAGGAGATTTGTCTGTTCGGCTATGTCGTCAATTACATCAACAATCTTGCCTATATTCTTTGCCCGTGAACCGAGCGCAGATATGGTTTCAGCAGACTTTAGTATGACCTTATTTATCTCCTCTATACCCATCGCTGATTTATTTGTAGCCTCATTGCCAAGGTCAACAGCGCCCAGGGATTTCTGTGATAACGCCTTCAATCTCTCTGCTGTCTCTGCTACCATGGAAATAGATGTTACCATCTGCTCTATGGAAGATGATGTCTGTGAAACAGCAGTTGACTGATTCTGTGTGTTCTTTGAAACATTCTGTATATTTGCAGAAAGCTCGTGTACGGTTGTGGTCACCTCCTCTATTGCTGTCGCAGCCATCTCATTGCTCTTTGCAGATTGTTCTGCTGTTGCTGCAATCTGGCCGCTTGCAGAGGCTATCTGGTCAGAGCCTTCCCTTAGTTCTGATACAATGTTTCGAAGCCCTGCAATCATCTTGGAAAAGGCGTTGCCAAGCATATCCCTTTCAGATTTCGGCGCGACATCATTTCTTAAATCACCATCCGCTATCGCCTCTGCGGTATGAGCCATGGATTTAAGATATATATTCATTTCTTTCAGTGAGCTTCCCATTATGCCAAGTTCATCTTTAGAATCAATCTCTATAGCATCAGACAGTTCGCCATTAGAAATATTTTTAACAAAACCTGCCATCCTGCTTAAAGGCGTGGTAATAGTGAGAACTAAAAACCAGAGCACTGCAGCAGCAATAACTAAAGAAAGGGTTAATACAAAAATCATACTGAAAATAACCTTATCCGCAGCGCTTTTTTTGGCCTCTTTCATGGCTGCAAGGTAAACAGCTGTCTTTTCTTTCCCTTTGGCGATCTGAGCTGTTGAACGATCGTGATTATAGCCAAGAAACACCTTCCCTAATTTTGAGTTCTCGTGAACAATCTCCTGTTCAATAAATTCATTTTTGGAGGCGCCTTTGTCGCCGGCGCTCGCAAGCGTCTTTCCTTCTGAATTTTTAAATTCCACATACGATATATCCGGATCTTCAGTGGCAACCTTGGCATAGTTTGATAACCCTGAAAGGTCAAATGAAACAATCGCTGAAGGAGCGATCTCTGACAATAGTTTTGCTGTTTGACCTGCCTTGATTTTTTCCATCTCGCTGCTCGTCTGTGTCTGCCCTGCAAACATCTCATCCACAACCTTTCCGGATGCTGTTAGAAGGTTTTCCAGGGCGTTATTCTGTAAATACAAGGCAACAATGCTTGTTATAAAAAACAACCCGAACAGGGTTATAGTAATAGAGCCGATAAACTTTCTTTTCAGGCTGGCCATAAAGTAATTAATCATAATGCCCTTCACCTCCAAATATATTGGTTTTTCTACTTGTTATATGGAGCTATTTTAAGGGTCTTCATTGCTGTTTTCAGACCCTCTGTTGAAATCGGTTCAACAAACCCGTTAATGCTTGCGGCTTTTGACGCCTTTGTTTCCGGTGTTATCTTTAGCAATGCTGTCTTTATTTTGGCTGTTAGTTTTGAATCTACCTTTGATGACGCAGAGAGAAACCATTCAGGATACATTGCAGTGGAGCGGATAAATGGAAAATCAGAATCTTTTTTCTGGTCTACTATGACAAAATCATCCATCTTTATCTTGCCTTCCTTTTCCATTGATTCAAGCTGGCCTGTCCGGACAAATCCTGCGTCAACAATGCCTGCCCTGACTGCCAAAACAATATCATCCTGCTTCTTTGCTTCTGTCAGGGAAAGGTCTTTATTAACATCTATCCCCTGTTTATGCAGATGATATGCCTGAAAAATATATGCCCCTGCAGCAGATTTGGAATCCCTGGACATTGCCTTTTTACCCTTTAAATCTGCCGCCTTTGTAATGCCATTGCCTTTCTTAGCTATTATTACGCCTGCAAACTGACTGCCGTACTTCCCTTTTAGAGTAGCAATCGGGATAAAAGTGCCTTTCTCTTTTGCAATAACAGCCTGAACAGGATTTACTAACAGAATGTCTACATTCCTATTTTCTATTGCACTTGCAAGATTATCCATAGAAAGAGGCACCAGCTTTACCGGCTGTCCGATTTCTGATGAAAGGTAATTGGCAAGCTCTCCCCATTCTTCCATTGCCTTAAGCTCTCCCCTTTTTGCATTAACGCCCAACTTCAGCTCACCGTATGCAATCAATGGATTTAAACAGACAAGCAGACTAAAAACAGTTAGAAAAACAAACAAGGTCTTTTTCATATTAATTCCTCCTTTTAATTTGAGTTATTTGCAGATACCTGCTGCCATTCTCCGTTGTTCAACACCTTTCTGATGTCAAGGAGTATTATTATCCTCTCCCCGATCTTTCCAACGCCTGTAATATAATCTATACCAATGCCTGAGACCATATCAGGCGGAGGCTCTATGGAGTCTGAAGCAAGGCGCAGCACCTCAGATGCAGCGTCAACAAGAAGGCCGACAACCCTTCCATCCATCTCTGCTACAAGGATCCTGCTT
>CAKKRA010000179.1:0-2889 GCA_919902475.1 Nitrospiria bacterium | reverse complement strand
TGTCCTGTCCACCCTGCCGAGGCGGAACCTCTTTTTCAGGTCTATAACAGAGACAATTTTTCCCCTAAGATTCATTACACCTTCAATAAAGTCAGGCGTATCAGGAACCTTTACTATCTCAGGCACCCTTACAATCTCTTTGACGCTGGCAATATCTACACCAAATATCTCTTTGCCTATTCTGAAACCGACAGTCTGTAGACTTTTTTGCATTGGTTTAGCCTGCTTTTCCAAATTTTTTACATCCTGAGCCATATTTAGACCTATTCTATTTCTTTATATATAGAGATAAAGAGACATTTGAGGTTTAATCCTGCTGAACAAAGGATTAGCTATTGCATATAGTAAAGCAAGTTACATGCCAGTTGAAGGATTGTAATGCCAAAGAAGCACAACATCTTAATATCAAAAGAGATTTTTGAAGATGCAGGAAATCTTAATGCTCTTATTTATAATAGGTAGGTGTTCAGATTATAGACAGCCTGATTTACCAATGTAAACATTTGTTTAAAAAGTGAACAGGGTCAAGAAAATATCTTAACATTGTCAAATTTGCAATCATTTGGTATACTTTATTTATATCCGGGGTTGATAGAGGCGAGGAGATTTAGGGAATGATTGTTAAATATGCTAACTATAAGAAAAGATTCAAGGATTCTCCTCAAAGAAAAGGATAGACACCCAGCCTACAGAGTAGACAGCCTTTTCATGCCTGCACCCATTTTAAAATACCTGTTTTTTCTTCCGATTTACTGCCTGATAATCCACTTATATTTTGCAGAGAGGGTCTTTTGAGCAGCATTTGTCAAAAAAAGGTTCAAATGAGAAGCCCCATGCAACAAAAAGAAATAAAGAAGATTAACGCAAAGATGGATTACAAAAGCATCATACAGAATATGAATACCTGTCTGATTATAACTGACGAGAGCAGGATTGTATATGTTAATGATGCTGCTGGAAAAACACTGGGCTATAAAAGCAGCGCGCTTATAGGCAGGGAATTCACTTCACTTTTTCCTATTCAGGAAAAGAGGCATTTTACCATCAATGATTTTCTAACCATAAGGGATAAGGCCGTCCCGAGGAATGAGTTTGATTTTGTAACAAAAGACAAGAGGGTTATTCCCATAGGGTTTAATGTCACGCCATTTTACGATAGCAAGGCAAAATCTTATGTCTCTATCATAACCTTCAGGGACCTTACAGATATCAAAAAGATGGAAAACTACATGCGGCAGATAGACAGGCTTGCAATATTAAGCCAGATAACAGCAGGCCTTGCCCATGAGATAAAGAACCCCCTTGCCGGCATAAAGACCTCTGCGCAGGTGTTGGAGGAGGGGTTAAAGGCTGATGACCCGCGCTTTCAGCTTGCCGTGCGGATAGCAAAGGAGACAGACAGGATAGATAATCTATTAAAAAAGTTCTTTAATTTTGCAAAGCCATCTGAACCTCATTCTGCAAATTATGATATTAAGATGATAATTGACGGCGTGTATCTACTTTTATCGCATCAGTTTAAGAATAATAAGGTCTCTTTTAATAAAGATTTCTCAAAACAGACGCCGCTAATATTTGTTGATGAAAACCAGATTGAGCAGGTGCTGATGAATATATTTTTAAATGCAGTTCAGGCAATGCCCGGCGGCGGAGTGATTAGTGTAAGCGCCAATACTAATGTTATATATAAAGAGGAAAAGACAGGGCTTGGTGAAAGCAGGATAAAAGGGACAACTGACGGCAAAGAGCCTGTTGTATATGTAGAAATAAATGATACTGGTTCAGGCATATCAAAAGAAAATCTGGAGAGAATGTTTACGCCCTTCTTTTCCACAAAAAAGGAGGGGATAGGGCTTGGCCTTTCCATATGCAGGCAGCTTATGCTGAAGAACAACGGAGAGATTGACATAATGAGCGAGGAGGGCAGGGGCTCCACAGTCATACTTACACTCCCTGCCTCTTTAGCAGGCTGTTAAAAAAGTTATCAACAGCCTTGATTACACAGATTAAAAAAAATGATTACACAGATATTAAAGATTATTGAGTTTTTCAACAAGTTCTTAAATTGCTGAGGACAATAAATGAGCAATACAATATTGATAGTAGAAGATGAAGAGACGTTAAGGCTCGCGCTGACACAAGGCATTGCAGCCAGGGGTTTTCATGTTATAACTGCGGAAGAAGGCAGCGCCGCCCTTTCCATAATAAAAAATTCTATCATTGACCTTGTGCTTCTTGATCTTCAGCTTCCTGATGCAAGCGGCATTGAGATATTGTCAGAAATAAAAAATATAAACATTAAAATCCCTGTAATAATAATGACTGCACACGGCGACATCAAAACCTCTGTTGAGGCAATGAAGAAAGGGGCATATGATTACATATTAAAGCCCTTTGAATTGGATGAGATGATTATCAATATAAGCAAGGCGCTTGACCATTACAAGCTAAAAGAGCAGGTTGAGCATATCCGCCTGATGAAGAAGGAGGATATGCATCTAACAGGGATTATTGCAGAGAGCCCGAAGATGTTTGAGATTACAGGCCTTGTGCATAAAATCAGCCAGACGCCGAGGACTTCTGTCCTGATTCAGGGGGAGAGCGGAGCTGGCAAGGAGATGATTGCAAATCTCATTCATTATAAAAGCAGCCGCGCATTATGCCCGTTCATTAAGGTAAACTGCGCTGCAATACCTGATACAATGCTTGAGGCAGAGCTTTTTGGTTATGAAAAGGGCGCATTTACAGATGCAAGAAGTTCAAAGAAAGGGCTCTTTGAGCTTGCAAACGGCGGGACAATCCTTCTTGATGAGATCGGGGAGATGGATATTAATATCCAGCCAAAGCTGCTTCGTGTGATTGAGACACAGACATTTATGAGGATCGGCG
>CAKKRA010000178.1 GCA_919902475.1 Nitrospiria bacterium | reverse complement strand
CAAGAATAGGTAAGACTTTAGCCTGAATCTCTTTAACAACAGTAAAAATGGATTTTTTTATCTTATCCTTTCTTGCATCTCCAAGCTCCAAATCAAGCCTGAGATTCGCAACGCGTCTTTTTCCTGCCCCTAATATATCCCTTAAGTCCACACCTGCATTTACAGAGACATCAGGCTCGCTCCTTTCCTTATCCCAGCCAGTGCTTAAAGAGACATTCGGCCTCAGCCAATTCCAGAGCGTTTCCTCCCCGATCTTGTTTTTTATCCTTTTTATTTCATCCTCTGCCTCTCTTAAAGCAATTGAATTTTCTAATGCTACAGCAACTGCATCATTAACAGAGATAATATCTATATCAACAGGCATCTCAGCCTTTTTCTCTGTTTCTTCTATCTTTGGCGGTAAGATGAAGTCTTCTATTTTACCAACTATATTATTTTGTGATTCTGCAAAAGACAGCTTTGGCGTTAAAGGCGTTAAGAAAAATAATAAAAGAAATAATGTAAAGGAGATTTTTTTGTTCATTGTGCTCCTCTGCAACTAAATTTTAAACAATTACCACCTTACCAATGCCGAACCCCAGCCAAGCCCTCCGCCAAAGGCTGCGAGCAGAATCAGGGAATCTTTTTTAATCCCTTTTTCCCTTGCTGCTGTATCCAGCGCCATTGGAATGGATGCAGACGATGTATTTCCAACTCTGTCTATTGTAACAAGCATCTTGTCTGATGGTATGCTTAGCCTTTCTGCAACCCTTTTTAATATCCTTAAATTTGCCTGATGAAGTATAAACAACTCTATATCAGATATGTTAAGCTTATTTAATTTAAGCGTTTCCATTATTGATTCTTCAAGTTTTCTTACAGCATGTTTAAAGACCCTGTCGCCGTCCATCTGAATGACATTAGGGAGCATCCTTGACCATGCTGCAGGAAGTTGAATCAGATTTCCCAATGTGCCGTCAGTATGCATAAGAACTGATATTATCCCTTTGCCCTTTGCTTTTTGCCATTTGCCATTTGCCTTTTTTAACACCACTGCTCCTGCGCCGTCTCCAAATAAAATATATGTATCAGGGTTGCTATGATTAATAAATCTTGATTTTACCTCTGATGCAATTATAAGCGCGTTTTCTGCCATGCCCCCTTTAATAAACTGGTCTCCTGCAGAGAGGGCATACAAAAATCCTGCGCATGACGCAGATATGTCAAAGGCAAAGGCATTCCTTGCGCCAATCTTATCCTGAACAAAACAGGCAGTAGCAGGAAAAGGCATATCAGTGGATGTTGTGGAGACAATGATAACATCTATATCTTCTGCCATGACCCCTGCTTTTTTCAATGCATTCTTTGCAGCCTTTGCTGCAAGGTCAGACGACGCCTCATCTGCTGCTGCAAAGCGCCTTGTTTTTATGCCTGTCCTTTTTTCTATCCAGCCTGAATCAACTAAAATTACATCTTCTATCTCTTTATTTGTTACGATTCTTTCTGGTAAATATGAACCTGTGCCTATTATTTCTGAATAAACTGTTGAATTTGTCATGTTGATGCCTGCATCTTGATTTTATTATAACATTTAAGCAAGGTTTGTCAAACATAAGAAAAAGATTGATATTAACAGTTTTTTTTGATATTCTGTTAATACAAACGCATTAATTATTAAATAAATCTCCCCTATCCCCTCTTTTCCCAAAGAGGGGGAATACACCCCTTTATCCCCTCTTAATAGAGGGGAAAGTTTCCCACTTTGAAAAAGGGGGATTAAGGGGGATTTTTAGATAAAATGGAGAAAAATTTCTGATGAAGATAGAGTATAGCAAAGAAGCTGATGCAATATATGTATATTTTAAAGAAGAATATGTTGCAAAGAGCAAGGAGATAGAGGATGGAGTTGTAGTAGATTTTGACGAAAAAGGCCAATTGATAGGGATAGAGGTTCTTGATGTGAGTCAACGATATAACCTATCTGATATTGTTAATGTAAATATAGAGAATCTTCCTGTAGAGGCAGTGAAGTAGAGGATCTGATGAGATATATTATTTTTTGCGTCATATTAATTTTCTTTCTTGCAGGCTGTTCAGGCTCAAGGTCTGAATCCTCTGTTGATCTCTCAAGCCTCTTTGGCAAAGAGGAGCTGGTGCAGATTCCTGAAGAGAGCATTGAGCTGAATTATGACCCAGTACTGCTCATGCAGAGGGCAGAGGCTTATTATGTAAATAAGTCGTATCCAGAGGCAATAGAGGAGTACAAGAGGTTTATCAAGATACATCCTGCGCATAAGCTTGCAGGCTATGCCCAGTACAGGATAGGCATGGGCTATTTCAATCAGATGAAAGAGGTGGACAGGGATCCTGAGCCTGTTATTAAGTCGCTTGAGGCATTTAAAAAGGCAATGTCAGATTATCCACGCAGCTCATACAGGGAAGATGCGAAGATAAAGGCAGATATGTGCATAGAGAGGCTGGCAGAATATTACTTTTATATCGGGAGATTCTATTACAAGAAGTCTTCGTATCCTGCTGCAGTTAGCAGATTTAAGCAGATTGCAAAGGACTATCCTGATACAAAATTCAGTCAGGATGCGCTCTACTATCTTGGCGTTACATATATAAAATTAAAGGATGCAAGCTCTGCCCGTCAAGCCCTTGAAGAGCTTTTAAAACGTTATCCTGATACAAAATATAAAGGGGATGCAAAAAGGCTTTTGGCAAAATATAAATAAACTATCTTCTAATTTCCCCTCCCCTTGTGGGAGGGGACTAAGGGGAGGGGGAGTAATAGGCAAGGTATCACCCTCACCCCAACCCTCTCCCATCAAGGGAGAGGGAGAGAATTGTAATGCGTTATTACCCAGTCTTTCTTGACCTGAAAAATAAAAAGTGTGTTGTAATCGGCGGCGGCAGTGTTGCGGAGCGGAAGGCTGTTACTCTTCTATCATGTAAAGCAGATGTCTGTGTCATAAGTCCGGACATTACGCCAAGGCTGAGAGAGCTTGCAAAGAAAAAAAAGCTTACATATATAAAAAAGAGATACGAGGACAAGGATATCAAAAACGCCTTTCTTGTTGTTGCTGCTACAAACAACAGAGCCGCTAATAAGGCGGTTTTTGCTGCTGCAAAAAAGTATAAATGTCTTTTGAATATTGTTGACAAACCGGATGAGTCAAATTTCATAGTCCCTTCCTTAATAAGCAGGGGTGATTTGACAATAGCAGTTTCAACTGGCGGAAAGAGCCCTGCTCTGGCAAAGCAGATAAGAAAAGAGCTTCAGCAGAGATATGGAAAAGAATATGAGATATTTATTAAGGCGATGGGAAAGGCGAGGGAGCAGGTTTTAAAAAGCGTGCCTTCTGAAAAGGCGCGCAGGCAGATATTTACTAAACTGGCAAAATCAAATATAATAAATCTGTTAAAGAAAGGGAACAGAAAGGGATTTTATAAGGAGATAGAAAATATTCTAAGGATGAGGTGAAGATCATGAAAACAATAAATATTAAAAACTATCTTATATTTTTATTTATCCTCTTTTTGCCTGGCTATTATGAGGGGGTTCTTTTTGCCCAGCCTGTTCCAAGCACCTTTGCAGATATAGTTGATATGGAGAAGCCTTTAGTTGTAAATATATATACTACTCAGATTATAAAAAGGCAGAAGACACAGGATCCTTCTCAGGAATTCTTTGAGAGGTTCTATGGCGCGCCGCAGAAGGATACAAAAAAGAGGAGCCTGGGGTCAGGGGTTATAATAAGCAGTGACGGCTATATCCTTACAAACCTTCATGTAGTGGCAAAGGCAGCAGAGATAAAGGTAAGGCTCGCTGACGGCCGCGAGTTTGACGCAAAAATAATAGGCACTGATGAGAAGATAGATGTAGCGCTTATTAAGATAGACGCCAAAACAGAGTTAAAGGCAGCAGCGTTTGGTGATTCTGACGCCTTAAGGGTCGGAGACTGGGTGATTGCAATAGGCAATCCATTCGGCCTTGCCCATACTGTTACAGCAGGCATTGTAAGCGCTAAGGACAGGATGATCGGCGCAGGCCCTTATGATGATTTTATCCAGACAGATGCTTCAATAAATCCCGGCAACAGCGGGGGGCCGTTGTTTAATATTAAAGGAGAGGTTATCGGCATCAATACTGTAATATTGTCGCCGAGCGGCGCAAATGTAGGCATAGGTTTTGCCATTCCTATTAATATGGTAAAAGAGGTTCTTTCAGATTTAAAAGAGAAAGGGAAGGTTACAAGGGGGTGGCTCGGGGTATCTGTCCAGCCGTTAACACCAGAGCTTGTTGCTGCGCTTAATCTTACTGTAACAGAAGGGGCGCTCGTATCTGATACTGACAAAGGAGGCCCTGCAGAAAAGGCAGGCATAAAAAGGGGCGATATAATAGTAGAGCTTGAGGGCAAAAAGATAACAGATATTACGCAACTGCCGAGGATGGTTGCAAGGATGGAAGCAGGGAAAACGATTAATATAAAGATCGTAAGGGATAATGAGACAAAGGATGTTACAGCGGTAATAGGCAAGATGGGAAAATAGGCCTATTTCTTTAACAGTGTCTCTAATTCTTTATTTTCCTCGCCCTTTAGCTTATTTAATTCAGCGAGCAGATCTGCTTCTTTTTGCTTCAGAAGCTCTTCAGCGAGCTTATACCCTTCGGGTGTTAAGGTTATGCTGATTAGCCTTAAGTTCTTATCGCTGTCATCCCATCTTAATGGCGCTAATATATCCTTTCCATCAGTATCTGTTTCAACCTGATATCCTGCTGCAAAGCCTCTTATCAGATTCTTTTTTATTAAATCCCTTATTGCCTCTGCAAAGAGGGTATGATGGCTTTGAGGGATAAGCCACCTCTTCTGCCTTTTCTGCTGCTCATTAAGGAATTTTGTATTCATGTGATAGATTTCATTCTTTAGAAGGTCAGTAGACCTCATATTATGCCAGTGGTCATAAGGTGTTTCATTGCTTTTTATCTTAATAGAGCCGCTAAGGTCTTTTCCGTAAAGGTTTTCAAGTATATCTATTTGCATCTTTGAAAGGACATTTTTCATGCCGGCCTCCTTTTAATATAAATTTACCAAATAAAATTGAATTCGTCAAATCAATCTGTGCGGGCACAGGGGTCTACCCCTGCATTATTTGTTCTGTTCAATAGTATACCTTATTACACCTTGCAGCCTT